>NZ_JBHVCT010000052.1:0-49081 GCF_042803195.1 Streptomyces sp. NPDC057428 | reverse complement strand
CACCACACCCGCGAACATCAGCGCACCTACCCCGACCAGCACAACTACCAACTCGGCGCCTGATCAACGACCTTCCCCCGAAAGGAGCCGCACCCTTCCAGGAACGTCACGGTCGCCCCATGCCCGAGGACAACGTCTGGCTTCTACAGCGGCGGGCTGAACACGCAGCCTTGATCCGGCTCCTGGGCACCATCCGCGAAAAGGCCGGCCGCGCGGTCCAGGGCGCCGGCTGCGGCCCCGCTCCCGCTGGCCCGGTTCCCCTCGCCCTCGACCTCGACCGCCACCGAAGGACCAGGCCTTGACTGACGCCCGCACCAAACGCACGCAAACTCTCGCCGCCGCTGCCAAAGCGAAGTCGCAGGCCAAAACGAAGGCCGCGGAGCAGGCGATCCGCGCCCTCATCAAGCGTGGCGAGCCGATCACCTTCCAGGCCGTCCAGCGGGAGGCCAACGTCTCCCACGCTTTCCTCTACAAGCACCCCGACCTGCGCGGACGCATCGAACACCTCAGAGCTCAGGCACGTCCGATTCCCGCACCAGCCACTCCGGGCGACGAGCGGCGCACCCTCGTGCTCGCACTGACAAGCCAGATCACCTGCCTGAAGAAGCAGCACCGAGAAGAAGTACAAGCTCTGCGGGATGCGCTGGAGCAAGCGCACGGCGAGAACCTTGACCTCCGCCGCGAACTTGCCCGCCGCGGAGGAGCAGCGGCAACCCCTCAGTGACGGCCCAGTCGATCAGCCAACCATGCGGCACGGTGGCGAATCCGGGACGGAACGTCTGGGAAGTAGCCTTCCCAGCCCTCGTCCTGTTGTGGTCGCCGTTTCCCCTTGCAGGCGGGCACTAATGTCCTCAGCTATGACCGAACTGCCCTACCTGCGCGCCACCCGCGTGGCCTACTACACCGTTGCCGTCAACTACGCCAAGCTTGTGCCCCCCGCGTTCGAGGACGACCTGTACGGCCGCGCGATGATAGGCACGTTCGCCGAACTCACGCGGGCTCTCGACGCCGGGCCCGTCGCTGACCTCGGCTGCGGACCCGGCCACGTAACAGCACACCTTCAGTCCCTCGGGGTGACCACGTTCGGCATTGACCTGTCCCCGGAGACGGTTGCGGTGGCCCGGCGCAGGCATCCGGAGCTGCAATTCGACGAAGGGTCGATGACCGACCTGGACCTGGCGGACGGCAGTCTTGGCGGCGTCATCGCCTGGTACTCCATCGTGCACACCCCTCCGGAGCTGCTGCCGGTTGTGTTCGGGGAGTTCCACCGCGTGCTGACTCCAGGCGGCCATCTGCTGATCGCCTTCAAGGCCGGTGGCAGGCTTCGACACCTGGAGAATGCATATGGACATGAGCTGTCCCTCGACGTCTACTGGGTCTCTCCCGACCGCATCGCCGAGCTGCTGAGTCAGGCCGGGCTGATGGTGGATGCCCGGCTGATTCGCGAGCCGAACGAACAGGAGAAGCCCCGGCAAGGTCAGCAGGCGTACTTTCTGGCCCGAAAGCCGGTGAAGTCGGGGACAAGGGACCCCGACACCATCGCGTAACACGGCGCAGTACTACGTCAGGGATAAGTAACCCGCGGGGTGTGGTCGTGGCGGGCGGCGGTGTTTGGGTGCGGCCGGGCCGGGCGGCGGATATCCAGATCAGGCGCCCGTTCTCATCGGTCAGGGCGAGGAAGTGCAGGCCATGGCTGCGGTGCTTGCCGGAGTAGTTCCGCCGGTCGGCCTTGCCGGTGCGGCGCTGGGTGCGTTCGTCACACAATTCCAACGGGCTCAGGGGGCACCTCGGTTACGCCCGTTCCGAGCCGCTCCGAGCGGCGGTGCTCCTGGTCACAGGCGGGTGGTGAACCGGCCGTCGGGCAGTTTCCGCAGCCAGCCGCGATCGACGAGTCTGACCAGCTTGGTCCGTAGCGGTTCCAACTTGGCCCGCACGCCGACGTCCACCCCCACCACCTCGCCGACCTCGCGGGCCATGACCGGTTCGGCGGCCTCCCGCACGGCGGTGATGATGCGCCGGGTCCCAGGGAAGCGAGTCCTCCTTCACGCCCGGTTCTCGGTGCGGACTCAGCATCACTGCTCGTCCGGCCACCTGCCCGGGCATCGGCCCGGCCGAGGCGCGTTCCTCGGCCCAGCCATTTGTTCAAGGACACGTTCGGCGACGGCGAGTTCGTCCCGCTCGGCCCGCACCTCCGCAAGCTGTTTGGCCAGCTGTTCTTCGAGTTCGTCCGAGTTCCGCGCGCCGCGCGGTGATCCGTACAAGCAGCTCGGGATCCGGCATGCGCCGGATCGTGGAGGGCTGCCCGGCCATGGTGGACGTGAACCGTCAAGCTGGTCCCTGGAGGGAGGGATGGCGGTCCTTCGAGCTGACAAGGATGCGCCCAGCGCTCGACTCAAAGTACGCGCTGGTAGCGGAGCTCAGTGAGCGTAATCCCGTCGTAGACGTCGTCCTGAGCCGCACCGTCAGCCTGATAGCCAGCCCGTTCGTAGAAGTGCTGGGCTCGTTGGTTGTCACACAGAACCCACAGAGCTGACACCTCGAAGCCTTGGCCCTTCATCTGAGAGTGAGCCTCGCCCATGAGGATCCGGCCGATGCCCTGGCCGATCAAATCCGGTGAGACGTACAGGGCGTAGACCTCACCGACCCGTCCCGCACCGGGCACCTCACCTCGACACGGCCCGAAGCAGATCCACCCCACCGGGCCACGGTCACCGAGCGCCACAAGATCTCGTGACTTTCGTCCGGGTTGAGAAAACCACTGCCGCCGTTGACCGGCATCACCTTCCACCGTCATAGCATCCAAATACGTCTGAGGAACGATGCCGGCGTAAGCCGCCTGCCATCCTCGGACTCGGATCGTTGAAACGGCCTCGATGTCCGCCGCGTCCATCTCCCGCACGTGCACCATCGCGCCACCGTAATGGCACAGGTACCTCAGGACGAACTGCTTTACCCCGCTGTCGTTGCCTCCTCTGGCGAGAGCGGATCCTGACGAACGATCTCCTCCGCGGACTGCCGCCTACGACCACGATGAGTCCCCCGAGCACGAGGCACACCAGCCCTTTGACCTGCGACTTCAAGTTGGCGAAGGCTCAGTGCACTACGGCGCGGGAGGGCGGCCAAGGGGGACAACCCCGGTGCGCGGCAACCCCTGGCCACGAGCACAGAGACGCTGCGGGGCTCAGGGGGAACTCACGGGACGTCGCACGCACTGTCGCTTCGACGGCCCGCTCGTCGGCCAACTGAATCTTCGGGCCAACATACGAGGCTTTACTGACATCGCAGCCACGTCGCATCGATCTCATGAAGGTTCCAACCAGCAACAACGTGCGAAATCTTGAACCAAACCATCGATAACGTCCGGAGGCCGCCACCTCTGGCTGACTGGCCCGTCCGGCGTCCACGTCCGCAACTCCGCCGGCCGCCTCGCCCCCGGCATCGACGTACGCGGAACCGGGGGCTACCTGGTCGGCCCCGGCTCCGTCACCACCCACGGCAGATACCGGCTCGCCACCGGCACCGCCCACCTCCCGCCGGCCCCCTGCCCCAGCGCCCTCCTGCACCTGCTCAGGCCACCACCACGCCCGCGCCACCCCGTGAGCCGGAGCTCACCCGCCCGACAGGGCCAGGGCCTCGTCCAGTTCGTACGCGCGGCGCACGAGGGCCAGCGCAACACCCGCCTGTTCTGGGCCGCCTGCCGCGCGTACGAACACGGCTTCGGCGACGCACTCGCGGACGCGCTCACCGACGCGGCGATCAGCACCGGTCTCACCGAGCAGGAGGCCCGCGCAGCCATAGCCTCGGCGGCCCGGCTCACGACACCCCGGCGGACGACCTGAGAACACCCGTCCGCCGGGCGCCTTCCCGGGCCCGCCGAGACGCGTCGCTCAGCAGATCCCACGGCGGTCGGCGCCGTCATGCCCGACGTCATCGGCGGCAACGCCGGTCGTGCGTACGAGCAGATGAGCGCCGAACTGGACATGACCTTCAGGGACGCGAGCGGACGGGGCCGGCCGGTGGACGACCCGACCGCGTGGCGGATCTGTGGTTCCCAGCCGTCGCCGAACCAGCCGATCAAGGCCTATCCGGTGGTCTTCGAGGTGGTGAGAGTCCCGGAGCGCTGCGAGAACGCGGCGTCGAAGTGACGTGACCGAGAGACTCAGGGGTCCCGCCGAGTCCTCCGGACCGCCGTCGGCGGATCCTGTGATTCCACCCGCTGGAGGCAAGAGCACCGCCCGGTGTCAGGGGCGGCTGGCAGTATGCGGCGACAGCAAGGCATTCGGCCTTCTGTCGACAGGGGAAAAGTCATGACGACGCAGGCCGCGGGTGCCCGACAGGACCGGAGGTCCCTTTCGGGGCAGGCGCGAGGGCGCAGCGTCGGGCTGCAGGTGCTGCTGGTCACGGTGACGGCACTCGTCGCCGGGACCGCGGGCGTGGCGGGCACCTTGCTCTACCAGGAAAGGACCGCCCCGGACACCTCCGCAGTCGACGCCCAGGCCGCCGGACTCACCCAGGACCTGCGTGACGACCTGCATGCCGGCTTCTGGTCACCAGGGCACACCTTCGGGGGGCAGTTCACCGAAGGCACGATCGTCGCCCAGGTCGAGGCACACGGCGGAGCGCTGCTGAGCGCCGGCACAGGGCAGGGACGGTCCGGCGGGCAGGTCCACACCGCCGAGGTGATGCTGGGGTTGCTGCCACCGGGCACAGAGACAGTCGCGCCGGATGCCTATCCAGTGCGCTGCTACCGCTACACCTTCGGCTTCGGCGCCCACAGCGTGACCCGGTCCACGATGGCCTGCCCCGCCTCGCGGACCGACGGCGAGCCCGGCAGTCTCGCGGCACAGATGGGCGAACTGCTCGCGCGGCAGCCCAGCGGGGCGTACGCGCACCGGCAGACGGCTACCGCGGGGCACAGCCGTACGCCACAAGGCGCTCTGAACCTGCTGAAGGACGAGCGGCTGGTCTCCGCCCACGACACGGTGCGCGTGGTCTCCGGCAAGGCCGACGGCGATGACGTCTACGTCCTCGCGCTGTACATCAACAGCGCCTGCCACTACCTGCGCATGGACTCCTCGTCCTCCGCCTCGCATCTGGTCCCCCTGTGGCTCGCCCCGGCCGATGAACAGAGGACATGTGGCGTGAAGCAGGCAATGGCAGCCTCGCACCTGTACGGGGTCGACCCGGCCAAGGCGGGTTGACCGCACGACGGCCGATTACCTCGGCGACGGCCGGCTCCGGAGCCGGTGGTCCCCGCACGGCACGACGGCCTGCGCCCACGGGAAGAGTTGGCCGGTGACGACGGCTACAGCAGCCCAAATCGGTCTACCTACGCTACCGGGGAGGCTCCAGCGGTGATCGGCAGGAACCGGGCATGGCAAAGGCCCCCGACCATACGTACTGGTCAGGGGCCGTTCACCTGCGGTGGGTGTGGGATTTGAACCCACGGTGACATCGCTGCCACGACGGTTTTCAAGACCGCCGGAGCAACAGAATGTACGTGCCGCTGACCTGCGCTTACTCGACTTTCGACCGCCGAACGCGCGCCCCTGGCCCGCGTATGGCCCATGGCGTGGTCTTCCCGCCCGTTCGAGGACCGATCGCACCTCTGCCAGACGGGGCCGACGACGAGAGGAGCATGGCAGGCTTGAGACCACTACGACGGAGAGAGGGAGTGCGGGTGTCTCAGCAGTCCAGCCCTCGGGGAACCTTCCTGAAAATCGCCGATGTTGTTCGGGGGCAAATCGAAGCCGACGACGAGATGACCGAACTGCCTTCGGCTGCGGAGGTTATGCGCGACCACGGGGTCTCTCGTGGTGTCGCGCTCCGGGTGTTCGGCGTACTCCAGAAGGAGGGCATCGCGGAGCCGGTGCCTGGTGGGCGTTGGCGGGTGATTCGACGGGGCGAGTCGATCGATCGCCGGCCGTTGGCCGAACGCCTCGCTGACGTGATCGCGGACGACGAACTTTCCGTCGGGGCAGCCTTCCCGAGTGCGGCAACGCTGAGCGCACGCTTCGACGTCTCGCGGCCAACAATCAGCAAGGCTCTCGACAGACTGCAGGCCGCTGGATTGCTTTCGGAAGGGAAGCAGGGAAAGCAGCGAACCGTGTTGGCCCTGCCGAACCAAGAGGAAGGTTCCAAGCCTTGAGCACCACAGAATTGACCGAGTGGGCCTACCCCCTCGCGGAGTCACTGCTTGCCGAGCCCCTGCCTCGCCGGTGGGCCCACTCCCAGGGGGTCGCGGAGCGGGCACGCACGATCGCCTCGATCCTGGGAAAGGATGCCGACCTGATGGAGGCCGCGGCAGTGCTGCACGACATTGGGTACGCACCCGACCTAGCCAAGACCGGCTTCCACCCCCTGGACGGTGCGCGATACCTCCGGAACGTGGCACACGCCGACGAGCGGGTGGTGTGTCTCGTCGCTCGTCACTCATGCGCATGGATGGAAGCGGAGGCGCGCGGGCTGCGCGAGGAGCTAGAGAACGAATTCCCGCGGACGCACCCCCATCTCGCTGATGCGCTCTGCTACTGCGACATGAACACGACCCCGGACGGCGCCCCGACAAATCCGGTAGACCGGGTGAACGAGATCGCCGGGCGCTACGGGCCGGACAGCTTGATCGGTACGTTCATTCGCCGTGCCGAGCCTGAGATCCTCGCAAGTACCGCGCGGGTCGTCGAGCGGCTCGCCGCCGCCAAGCGTCAGCCGATGTAGGGCGCCGTCCGTCCCTGGTCCATCGCATGCTCGATCCTGAGCCGCATGGTGGGGTGGACATCGAAATCGTTCAGGTCCGCTGGCGACACCCAGCGGACCTGAGTTGTTTCGTCGCTCGTACGGATGTCGCCACCGACCGGTCGCGCACGGAAGCAGATGCTGAATTGCTGCCGGGCCTCGCCGTCGTCGTACAGCATCACGTGACCGGGGTCGGTATAGATCCCCGACATGTTGACGACCTCTGCTTTGATCCCTGTCTCTTCCCACACCTCACGCACGACGGTGTCGCTGATGGATTCGCCCACGTCGTGGCCGCCGCCCGGCAGGGCCCAGCGGCCGTTATCCGAACGCTGGATCAGCAGAACGGCACCGGCGCCGTTCTGCACAAAGGCCACAACAGACGGAACGACCGAATTGGCCGGCGGGGCGGCAGGATCGTGAAGGTAGTCGATGCGTCCCATGCTCAAGCTCCCGTGATGTCGTGATCCTCGACCGGGCGTGCACTGCCCCAGGTCTGTTCGATGCTATTCGCGTAGGTGTCGAAGAGCCCCCCTCCAGGGAGACGCCGCAGGTGCAGGACGGGCGCCATGTACGCCCCGATCCCGTAGACGTGGGTGTTCACGAGCATCTCGTCGTCGGACCGGAAGAGGGAGTTGTAGAGCGTTCCGTCGTGCAGGCGAAAACCGATCTCGGGGTGACTGGTGAAGAGCGGGCGGTAGTTCACGAGGGCGTTGCGAATCTTGCCGTCCATGATCCGGTGCCCCTCGTCTATGCCGCGTTGGTGCACAGCAGCACAGCCAGGATCCCCGAGCAGGATTCTGACCTGAGCTGTGCCCTGCACCTTCCTTTTCAGGAGGTCATGGAACAGCGGGTCCTCCGACAGCCACAGACCGGAGTAGACGAGAACGTCGATGTGCGACTCTGCACGTTCGTAGATGCCGCGCCACAAGGTGCTGGGGACCATGT
This sequence comes from Streptomyces sp. NPDC057428, assembly GCF_042803195.1. Classification (NCBI taxonomy): domain Bacteria; kingdom Bacillati; phylum Actinomycetota; class Actinomycetes; order Kitasatosporales; family Streptomycetaceae; genus Streptomyces; species Streptomyces sp. NPDC057428. The sequence goes on along the minus strand of NZ_JBHVCT010000052.1, from coordinate 41,398 downwards.
GGCGATGCGGATAGATCGTGACGATCTCTGCCTTACTCAGGTCAGTTGCGGTGTCGACTGCGCGGGAGTCGTCCCACAGGGTCGTCACATCGACTTTGAGCACTGACGCTGTGGCGTACTGATGTCGCCGATACGGAACCTTGCCCTGGGTGATCCAGCGTTCGACCGTCTTCGGGTTGACCTCAAGCGAATCGGCCAGGTCCTGCACGGTCATGCCCTGCGCGAGTAGAGCCGACCGTAAGCGTTCGTTGGACATCGCAACCCCCAGTGGGACGTCTTGGGACCTCTTGACCGTAGCGAGATGAATCTGAGCTGTCCACGGATGGGGTAACCAACGCCCCTGGCCTGCAGCAATGCTGATGGTGCGCCAGGAAGTTCACGGCGCGAAGACACGAAGTTCCGCCGCCCGCTTGACGGCACCACCATGCAGGACCTGTAATACAGGTATCGCATCAGCCGTAGGGCGGGGCGGTGAGAGGGGCCCTTCTTTGGGCTGCTCGGTAGCAGAGGGCGGGGACGCTGCAATCCCGCTAAAGGCCAGGTGGACGGGGTTTCGGCCCTACTGGCGAGGTGGCCCGGTGACCGCGAGCAACGGCCGGAGTGTGGGGACGAGATCCCCCTTGCAGTGCTCCATCCCATTCGGCCGGCCGAGAGGAACCCAATGATCAGGCGATGTACCGAGGCGTTGCCCGCGCTGCACCGGCGCGGGTGACAACGCCCCTTGAGTCGGTGGCCACGTAGTCCAGGCCGCCAGTTCGGACCGTGAATCCCGCGGCTATCGCGGGGCCGGTTGCCTCCCCCGCCCGTCCGGACCCCGTCGGGGGTGCCGTACGGGCGGGGCAGAGGGGAGCCGGAGAACGTTCTTCCTGCTTCACCCACACAACGGCGCGCGGCCCCGGTGCTCGAACACCGGGGCCGCTGTAGGGCCGTTCCACCGCAAGGAGAAAACGACCCATGAAGACCATCGCTGCACCTCAGACCCTTGTTACGGCCGCGCCGCTCGACATCGAGCCGTCGGCCGCCGAGCTGGACGCGATCGACCAGGAGATGCCGCTCATCCGGGCGGAAGTCGAGCTGCTGGACGCGCAGATCATGACCATCGACCACCCGGCGAACGAGCTGGACGAGCGGCGCATCCGCCGGGCCCGCCGGCGGGTGCTCGCCGCCCGCCGCGCCCTGGCAAACACGACCGCCAACGAGGTGGCGTGATGGAGAGCCTGCCGCAGGCCCGGATGGGCACGCAGGCGTCCGGCACCTGGGTGCTCTACGTCCTGACCGACGCCCCGTTGCTGGAGTCGCCCGGACACGACTTCGGCCGCTCCGCCCCGATGCCGACCCCGGAAGAGCGCGCACAGGTGCTCGCCTCCCTGGGCTACGGGGCCGCGGACGGCGCCGAGTGGGAGTGGCACGAGACCCGCCATGCCCCGGCCGCCGCCCACCTGTGGGCCGGAATCCCCGTCCGCCCGACCCCCCCGGCCGTCATCGGAGGTAGCGCAGCATGAACGCCAAAACCGTACTGCCCGCCGTCGGCATGACGGCCGTCTCCATGGTCCTCACCCTGGCCGTGGTGATGATGTGGCTGGGCACGGCGATGCCGTGGCCGGTCGCGCTGGTCGTCGGTCTCGGGATCGACGGCGGATGGCTCGCCACCCTCGCCTACGAACGCCGCCTCGCCGCGCAGGGCGACCACTCCACCCCGGTCACCGTCGTGGGCTGGTCCTTCGGGCTCATCGCGACCGGCGTGCTGGTCGCCCACGCGCTCACCGCCGAAGAATCGACGGGTGCGTGGCTGGCCGTCGCGTGGCTGCCAATCGCGGCTAAGGCCCTGTGGCTGGTCCACGGGCTGTGGGAGCGCACCGCGCTCACCAGTGAGGCTCTGGATGCGATCCAGGGGATTCAGCAGGAAGCCCGCGACGAAGCCGCCGTGGCCCGCGCCCGGCTGAGGGCCGAAGCCTCTACGGAGGAGACGCGGCTGACGGCCGTGACGCAGGCCGGTGCCCGCGTCGCACACGTACAGGCACGCACCGCCGACACCCTCTCCCGGGCCTGGTCGACGCTGGAGACGGCGCGGGAGGGTGAGGGCACCGGACGGGCCCTGACCAGCGTGACGACCCGCGTCACAGCAGGCGTCACACCCCGCTGGGAACTCCCCGTCTGGGGCCCCACGGAGCCGGTTTCGGCGTTCGCGTTGGAGTCGGCCGGCGCCCTGACGGATGAGGCGCTGGACGTGCTCGTCGACGAGATCCGGCACAGCGAGACACCGGCGCTGTCGTACCGGGAGATGGCGTCACGCTTCCGTACCGCCGGGCACTCCGCATCCGAGGTCCGGTTGCGGGCCGCGTGGAAACGCATGGTCGCGTAATGGCCACGCTGCCCATCTACCGGTGGCGCCTGGCCCCGGACGGATACGCCACCCGCCGCCAGCTCCGCTCGATGGGGCTGCGGCCGGGTGGTCAGGACGTGGCCGCGCAGCTCGAACGGCCCCGCCGACGGCGGGGCCCGCTCGTCGCCTACCTCTACCGCATCGACCGGGCCAAACCAGTACGGCCGATGACCCCCGCCCGGCGGGCCGCTCTCGCTAAGGCGATGGCGGCCCGACGGACCTGCCCCAACTGCCGCCGCGACGCCGGGTACTGCATCCCGCGCTCGCTCGGCATGTGCGTTGCCTGCTCCGACTCGTTCACCGCCGCGGCTTGAACCGAAGGAGAACCATGGATCAGCACCTTCCCGCCCCCCGGGCGGTCACCGTTGTCCAGCTCCCGGACGGCACCTTCACCTACACCGACGCCGCTCACCTGCCCGCACCTCAGCAGGCTCCGCAGCAGATCGTGCAGCACATCCACCAGGCGCCGCCGGACCGCACGGTGCAGCGCATCGCGCTCGGCTCCGGGGTCGGCGCCGGCGCGGTCGCCGCCGGGGTCTACTTCGGCCCGCTGCTGGTCGGAGTGCTGACCGCGATCGCGGCGAACCTCGCGCTGCTGGCTTTCCTCGCGGCCGTCATGGCGTGGGGCGTGGTCACCGTCGTGAAGTCCATCAACGGCACCGACACCAAGGCGGCGTCCAAGTCGCTGCGGCGCCGGTGATGGCCCGCACCCGGCCCGAGAATGGGTCACGCGGTCCCGAGAACATCCGCCCGCCCGAGACCCCGGCCGGTGCGTCCGGTACCGGGCCCGGTCAGGGAACGGGTGGCACCGCCCCCGCCCCGGGGCCGAAGTCGCTCGCCCGGCGCCCCAAGGTCCGCGCGAGCTGAAACCCACCCCGAACACCCGGAAGCCGCAGGCGCCCAGCAGAGACGCTGGACCCCCTTCCGGGTGGGTTGAGACCCCCCGGGCCGCGTTCGGCCGCCACAACCCCCGTAGCGACGCAGGGTGACCGGAGTTTCCGGCCTCGCGCGCACACGCGTAGGGGCCCCGGTGGAAACCAGGAAACCGGAAACCTCATTACTCCGCGTACACACGCACCCGCGTGAGGGCGGGCCGTGCAGGGCCCGCCCTCACCGACTCAGAACCCTTGGAGAAGATCCCGTGAGTCAGTCTCAAGTCTGGCGTACACACCGCCAGTACGCCGCCACCGCCGCCCGATGGAGCGCGGACCGGTGGCGCAAGGAAGCAGACCGCCGCCGCACTCTGCGCGCCGACCGCAAGCCCCTCGTACGCGACGCCCGCCGCGCCCTCGCCACCGCCCGCGCCATAGACCCCGAAGGCGTCACCCCCCTGCGCCACCGCGCCGAACGCGAGTTGCGCACGGCCAGGCGCCGCGTCCCGGACCCGATGTGGCTGTTCGCCTCCAAGACCGCCACCGCCCTCGGCGTCGCCGCGTACGTGTGGCTGCCGCAGGTGTCCGTCCGCGCCTGGGTGTGGTCCGCCATCGCCGTGGTCGCCGCCGTCACTGCCCTGACGGTCTGGGCCGCCGTGCGCGGGCGCGACACCACCGCACTCAAGCCCACCGCCGAAGAGACCGCGCTGCTGAAACGCCTCCAGCCCCAGCACTGGAAGGAGCACGCCGAACAGCGCGGCCTGACCGGAACGCTCACCGGCCGGCCGAAGCTGACCGACGCCGGAATCGTGTGCGCGGTCCGCCTCGACGGGACATGGACCGCCACGAAGCTCCGCACGGCTGAGGACCACGTCCGCTCGCTGCTCGGAGCCCGCACCAGCCTGCGCATCCAGACCAAGGCAGGCAAGCAGGGCGGGTGGGCCGAGCTCATCCTGCGCACCCGCAGCGCGGCCGACGGCGACGACCTGACATGGACGCCCGAGCGTCGCTCCCTCGGCATCGACACCGTGACCGGCGAGCAGGTGACCGTGCCCCTCGGGGAACGGCTCCTGATCGCCGGACGCTCCGGCGCCGGTAAGTCCGTCGCCTCCCGCCCACTGCTCTACGACGCGTCTGAGGGAGAGGCCAACGCGCTGGTCATCATCGATCTCAAGCGCGTGGAAGGCCGCCTGTGGGACCACCGGGCGCGCGTCGCCTCCACCCCGTGTGAGGTCATCGACGTCACCGACGAGCTGGAGACGGAGATGCTGGAGCGGCTCTCCGTCCTGCCCAAGGGACAGGACACCTGGACCCCCACCCCGGACCGGCCACGGATCACCGTCGTCGTCGACGAGGGCGCCGAAGTCATGACGGCTGCCGACAAGGTCCCCTACGAGATGGAGACCGCCGACGGCAAGACACGCACCGCCAACCGATCCGCGCTCCCGGCTCTGGAGTCCATCGCCCGCATGGGGCGGGCCGCGTGCATCGACCTGTGGTGGATGACCCAGAAGCCCACCATCGGCGACGGCATCCCCAAGCAGATCGCCCCGCAGATCGGCGTCTCCATCTGCCTCGCCGTCCGCACACCGGCCGAAGCCCGCGTTGTCCTCGGAGAGGACGCACAGGCCAAGGGCTGGACCGCCGACGAACTCCCCGTCCCCGGCGTCGCCCTGATCCGGGACGGCAAGCGCAAGCCCGACCCCGTCAAGGTCCGCTACATGGACAAGGCCGTCGTCATCGCCCTGCCCGACCGCACCCCCTGGTCCCGCACCACCGCGCCCACGACCCAAGCCGCGGGAACCCCGACGCTCACCCTCGTGAAGGACACCACGCCCGAGACGGCACCCGCCGTGGACAGTGCCACCGCCCGCGTGCTCAAGGCCATCGAGACCGCCGACGAACCGGTCCGACAGAAGGAACTGGTGACGCTCACGGGCCTGTCGAAGGGTGCCGTGTCCAAGGCCGTCAAAACCCTCACCACCGACGGCGGGGTCGTCCGCACCCCGGACGGCTGCCTGACCACCGCCCGCGGCGACGAGTCCGCCGCCGCCTGACCCACCCACAACGAGGGCGGCCCCCATCCGACCAAGAACCGGGGCCGCCCTCATCCAGCCACCCTCATCAGAGAACTGGAGACACCCAGCATGACCCATCACCCCCGGACCGCGCTGCTGTCCGCAGCCTTACAGGCCGCCGAACGCGGCTGGCACGTCTTCCCGCTCCGCCCCGGCGACAAGCGCCCCGCCCTCCACGGCGAGAGTGCCTGCCCCCGCACCGGCCCCTGCATCACCGGCCACCTGAAGTGGGAGCAGCGCGCCACCACCGACCCCGACCGCATCCGCGCCGCCTGGTCCACCGGAGCATGGAACGTCGGTATCGCGACCGGCCCGTCCGGGCTGGTCGTCGTCGACCTCGACATGCCCAAGCCCAACAGCAGTGCGGACACGCCTTGCGGCGTGACGACCTTCGAGGCGCTCTGCGAGCGCGCCGGACACCCGGTGCCCCGCACCCGCACGATCCGGACCGCGAGCGGCGGACACCACCTGTACTTCAGCGCCCCCGCAGCCGCCCGCCTCCACAACACCGCCGGAACCCTCGCACCCCTGGTCGACACCCGCGCATGGGGCGGGTACGTCGTCGCCCCCGGCAGCACCATCAACGGCCACCACTACGCCGTCGAAGGGCCCGCCCTCATCAACCCCCTGCCCGGCTGGCTCCGGCAACGCCTCATGCCCCCACACCCCAAACCCACCACGGCCGCGCCGGGGCCCGCTCCGGTGCCGTTGCGGGCCCACAGGTACGCGGAAACCGCCCTCCAGCGCGAGCGCGACACCGTCCGGGCAGCGGGTGAGGGCAGACGCAACGCCACCCTGCTCGCGTCCGTCCGGGCCGTGGGCCGGTTCGTGGCATGGGGCAACCTTCCCCGCCACGTCGTCGAAACGGCTTTTCAGGCAGATGGCGAAGCCGTCGGGCTCACCGCGGCCGAGTGCCGCGCCACCATCGCCAGCGCCCTGGACTGGTCCATCCGCACCTGCCGGCCACGACCGGAGGCAGCATGACCAGCCGAACCAATCCCCCTCTGAAAAGCCTCCCCAACCCGCGCCAGCCTCGCCGAATCGGCCCCGGCCACACCGGCGCTGAGGCGCCGAAGGTCGTCGCCGAAGGCGTCCGCGTTGCTGTTGTCCCTGACCCGCGCACGGTCACCGTGACCGGCATCCAACCGGGCCTGATCGTGCGCGGACTCGACCGCAACGAGATCCCCGTAGCGGACTGGCCCTGCGCCTGCAGCCACCACGAACGCGCCCGGGACCGTAAGGCCGTCACCGAACCCACTGCCCGCGTACGCGTCGGGCACTGCACCCACATCGGTACCGAGACCCGGAGGACCGCCGCATGAACGCGACCCCCACCCCGCCCATCGACGGCGCCCCCCTGCTCGACGCAGTGGAGGCGTTCCACCGCCGGTTCAACGCCTTCCCCACCGAGGCCGCCTACGTGGCCGTCGCCCTGTGGGACGCCCACACGCACCTGCTCGACTGCTTCGACTCCACCCCCCGGCTCGCCTTCCTCTCCCCGGAACCGGGCAGCGGAAAGACCCGGGCACTCGAAGTCATCAGCACCCTGGTCCCCCACCCCATGCACGCCGTGAACGCCTCGCCCGCCGCACTGTTCCGCGCGGTGGCCGACGAGGCGGGGCGGCCCACGATTCTCTTCGACGAGATCGACACCGTCTTCGGCCCCAAGGCCAAGGACAACGAAGACCTGCGCGGGCTACTCAACGCCGGACACCGCAAGAGCGGCGTCTCCTACCGGTGCGTCGGCGACGGCGGCACACAGACCGTCGTCTCCTTCCCGTCCTACTGCGCCGTCGCCCTGGGCGGGCTCGGCTCCCTGCCTGACACGATCCTTGCCCGCTCCGTCATCATCCGGATGCGCCGCCGGGCCCGTAACGAGCACGTAGAGCCCTTCCGGGCCCGCATCCACGAACCGCAGGGCCACGCCCTGCGCGACCAGCTCACCACCTGGGCCAAGCAGGTCCGGCCGCGCGTCGACGGGGCATTCCCCGAGATGCCCGAGGGCATCACCGACCGGCCCGCAGACGTATGGGAACCGCTGCTCGCCGTGGCCGACGCGGCCGGCGGAACCTGGCCCGACCGGGCCCGCCAAGCCTGCGTCGATCTCGTCACCGCGGTGAACGAGGACGACCGCGCCTCACTGGGGGTCAAGCTCCTTACCGACCTGCGCGACCACGTCTTCCCCGGCGAGAGCACCGTCTCCACCATCGAGATCCTGCACCTGCTCAACGCCATGGAGGAATCGCCCTGGGGCGACCTCGACGGTCGCCCGCTCAACGCTCGCGCCCTGTCCAAGACCCTCAAGGAGTACGTCACTGCCAAGGGCAAGCCCGTCTCCCCGCGAGCCCTGCGCATCGGCGGACAGATCGTCAAGGGCTACCACCGCGACGACCTCACAGACGCCTGGAACCGCTACTGCCCCCCGCCCCCGGAATCCTCGGTTACATCGGTTACACCGCTCTCATCGGGCGTCTGACCTGCGGCGCACCTGTAACCGGGCGGGGCGGTGTAACCGGAACGCCTCCGGTTACACCGCCCCGCCCTCGCGCCACCTGTAACCGCAAGCCATCGGTTACAACCCACCCATCGGTTACGAAAAACAGGCCCCGGACCTGCGGTGTAACCGACGTAACCGATGTAACCGCACCTGTGAGACCGAACCGAGCCAAGGAGTCTGACCGTGGCACGCCCGCAGATGCTCAAGCTCCCCGAAGTCCTCGCCGAGCTCAACATGAGCCGCGCCGCCTTCTATCGCCTGCGCGCCCGGGGCCTCGCCCCCAAGCTCATCAAGCTCCCCAACCACCAGGTACGCGTACGCCGCGCCGACCTTGACGCCTGGCTCGCCAGGTACGAGGAAGCCGCCTGAGTCCGCACCGACCAGATCCGAGAGGGCCCGCCAAGGCGGGCCCTCTCTTCATGGAGAGACATGCTCACCTTCGACGTCGTCATCTGGTCCATCCGGCAGCGCAAAGGCCGGCCGAAGCCCTGGGAACTCCGCTGGCGCGTCGGGGCCGAGGGGCACTCAAAGAGCTTCACCCTCAAACCGCAGGCCGATGGCCGCCGCTCGCAGCTCATGGCCGCTCTGCGAGCGGGGCAGCAGTTCGACGAGGAGACCGGCCTTCCGGAGAAGGAGCTAGCCGCCCTTGCGATGCCAACGTGGTACGAGCACGCCAAGGCGTACGCCCTGATGAAGTGGCCGGGGGCGGCAGCGAAGCACCGAGCGAGCATCGCGGAATCCCTTGCGGTTGCGACGCCCGTCTTTACAGCCGGCAGCGGCACACGCCCTGATGCACGCGTGCTCCGCGCCGCCCTCTATCAGTGGGCGTTCCGAGCCGTGGACGGCCCGAAGGGTCACCTCGTCTCGCGCGCCGACACCCAAGAGCTCCCCGACAACGTCCGGAAGGCGTTGGAGTGGGTGGGTCAGCATTCGATGCGGGTGGACGAAGCAGCAAAGCCGGAGCACGTGCGCGCGGCGCTGACGGCCCTCTCCAGGCTTCTGAACGGGAGGCCTGCGGCGGAGAACACTACGAACCGGAAGCGCATGGTGCTGAGCAACGCCTTCCGATACGCGGTGGAGGAGCGAGCGCTCCTCACCCGTCACCCGTTCCTGTCGGTGGACTGGGCGGCTCCCAAGACCTCGGACGAAGTCGACTTCCGTTGGGTGCCAGGTCCTCGGCTCGCTCGGGCGCTGCTCGTTGCCGTGGCAGAGCAGAGCGACCGCGGCGAACATCTGGAGGCGTTCTACGGAGCCGTTTACTACGTGGCAACGCGCCCCGGTGAGGCCGTGGCGCTGCGGGAGTCGGATTTCGTCCTGCCCCCGGAGAGCGAGCCGGATGCCTGGGGCGAAGTGCTGGTGTCGGAAAGTCATCCCGAGGTAGGGAGCGGCTGGACCGACAGCGGGAAGTCCCACGACGAGCGTGGCCTGAAGCACCGGGCGCGGAAGGCCGTACGCGCCGTTCCCGTCCCGCCGGTCTACGTCCGCATGGTCCGCTCCCACATCGAGCGCTTCGGTGTCGCACCGGACGGCCGTTTGTTCCGGGCGGCACGTGGCGGTCGCCTCACGTCGAACGAGTACTCCGCGGTCTGGAGCGAGGCCCGCAAGGCTGTGCTCAGCGAGCAGGAGCTGCGCACCCCGCTCGCGGACGTCCCGTACGCGCTGCGGCACGCCGCGATCTCGCTGTGGATCAAGTCCGGCATGGACCCGGTGGAGGCCGCCTCCCGCGCCGGCCACAGCCTCGCGGTGCTTTACCGGTTCTACGCCAAGCTCCTCAAGGGCGGGTCGGCAGCGGCCAATCGGCTCGTTGAGCTGGGTCTTCGCGCCGAAGGGTAGGGCCGACCTTGGCCCGCCCATGGCCCACACGCCCTGGTCAGCACCGGGAATCAGGGGCACGGAGTGAGACAAGGTGAGCACAGAGGGCGGGCCTCCATACCGGAGACCCACCCTCTGACCTGCTACTTCCCTGACCTGGCGGTGGGTGTGGGATTTGAACCCACGGTGACATCGCTGCCACGACGGTTTTCAAGACCGTTCCCTTAGGCCGCTCGGGCAACCCACCCCGCGTCGCAGCCGGCCCCGGTGGCCGGGTCCGGCTCGATGCGTGGAACAGCCTAGCCGGTCAGCTGTCGCCCTTGCGCTCGCCCAGGGTGACTTCGGCCGTCGCCGTCTTCCCGTCGCGCTTGTAGGTGAGTGTCACCTTGTCGCCGGCCTTGTGGGTCCAGATCTCGCCGATCAGGGTCGGGCCGCTGTCGACCACCGTGTCGTCGAACTTGGTGATCACGTCACCGGCCTTCAGGCCCGCCTGGGCCGCCGGGCCGTTCGGGGTGACGGCGGGGCTGCCGCCCGCGCCCTCCTCCGAGATGACGGCGCCGCCGGTCTTCTCGTCCATCGTGACCGTCGCACCGATCACCGGGTACACCGGCTGACCGGTCTTGATCAGCTGCTCCGCGACGTTCTTCGCCTGGTTGACGGGGATGGCGAAGCCCAGGCCGATGGAGCCGGCCTGCGCCTGGCCGACGCCGCCGCCGCTGGTGGACTGGATGGCCGAGTTGATACCGATCACCGCGCCACCCGCGTCCAGGAGCGGGCCGCCGGAGTTGCCCGGGTTGATCGAGGCGTCGGTCTGCAGGGCGCTCATGTACGAGTTCTTGCTGCTGGAACCGTCACCCGAGGCCACCGGGCGGTGCTTGGCGCTGATGATGCCGGTGGTGACCGTGTTGGACAGGCCGAACGGTGCGCCGATCGCGATGGTGGAGTCGCCCACGGCGACCTTGTCCGAGTCTCCCAGGGCCAGCGGGGTCAGTCCGTCCGGGGCGTTCTTCAGCTTCAGCACGGCCACGTCGTAACCCTGGGCGCGGCCGACCACCTCGGCGTCGTACTTCTTGCCGTCGGAGAAGGTCGCGGTCAGCTGACCGCTGTCCGCCGCGGAGGCCACCACGTGGTTGTTGGTCAGGATGTGGCCCTCCTTGTCGTACACGAAGCCGGTGCCCGTGCCTCCCTCGCCGTCGCCGGACTGCGCGTCGATCGTGACCACGCTGGGCAGCGCGCTCGCCGCGACGCCCGCGACCGTGCCCGCGGCGCGCTTGAAGTCCTTCGGGCTGTTGGACGCTGCGACCGTGGTCGACCCGGAGGAGGAGCCGGAATCGCTGCTGTCGGCCGCCCAGTAACCGAGGGCCCCTCCCACGCCGCCCGCGACGAGAGCCGCCACGGCGACCGCGGCGACCAGGCCGCCCGCACGGCGCCTGCGCGGGTGGTCGGGCGCCGCGTGCGCGGGCGCGCCCCAGACCGGCGGGCTGCCGCCGTCGGCGTACGAGGGGATGGCGGGCGGGGGCGGCGGCCAGGCCGCGGAGCCGGACGGAGCGTTCTCCGGTGTCGGCGGCGTGTACGGGTACTGCGGGTACTGCTCGTGCCCGGCGGAGGCCTGCTCGGCGTCTGCCTGGTGCGCGGCCGGAACCTGGGCCGTCGGCGCGTCCACGGGCGCGGCCCCCGGCGCGGGCGGACCTCCCTGCGGGGTGCCCTCAGGAGCGGCAGCCGGCACGGGAGGTGCGGACGGAACAGACGGTACGGACGGACCCGCGGTGCCCTCGTTGCCCTCGTTCTCGGTGCTCACAGCTCTTTACTCCTCGGTTCCACTCGGCATTCGGCAAGAGATCCGCTGTGCACGTGTCTGCGGTCAGCTTTTCCCACAGCACGTCAGGCCACTGTAAGCAAGACCTGTGCATCCGCACACCAATCTTTACATCAGGCAAAACGGTCGCACGCAAGAAGCTGTCAGCACCCGACGGGTCCCGGTGACACCATGGCGCCGTGACCCATGCACGCCTGCCATCCGAACAGTCTCCCATCCAGGTCATCGCGCATCGCGGCGCCTCCGACGACGCCCCCGAACACACCCTGGCCGCGTACCGGAAGGCCATCGAGGACGGGGCCGACGCCCTGGAGTGCGATGTACGCCTCACCGCCGACGGCCAGCTCGTCTGCGTGCACGACCGCAGGGTGAACCGCACATCCAACGGCCGGGGGGCGGTCTCCGCCCTGGAGCTGGCCGATCTGGCGGCGCTCGACTTCGGCTCCTGGAAGGACCGCGAGGAGTCCCCGGACTGGGATCCGGCGCCCGGCGAACTCACGTCCGTCCTCACGCTCGAACGTCTTCTCGAACTGACCCACGACGCCCGGGCGGCCGGCCGGCCGGTCCAGCTGGCCATCGAGACGAAGCACCCCACCCGCTGGGCCGGCCAGGTCGAGGAGCGGCTGCTCCACCTGCTCAAGCGCTTCGGCCTGGACGAGCCGCCGGCCGAGGGGCCGTCCCCCGTACGCGTCATGAGTTTCTCGGCCCGCTCCCTCTACCGTGTGCGCGCCGCCGCCCCCAAACTGCCGACCGTCTTCCTGATGCAGTTCGTCTCGCCGCGACTGCGCGACGGCCGCCTCCCGGCCGGGGCGCGGATCGCCGGTCCCGGGATGCGGATCGTACGCAATCACCCCGCGTACATCGAACGCCTGCACAGGGCGGGCCACCGGGTGCACGTCTGGACGGTGAACGAGCCGGAGGACGTCGCCCTGTGTGTGAATCTCGGGGTAGAGGCAATCATCACGAACCGGCCCAAACAGGTCCTGTCGCAACTTGGCCGTTCTTAACATCAGTTACACGGTGTGCACCGGCGCATTCACTCCGCAATCGATCGTTACGAGTGCATCACTGCCAAGGCTTTGGCCGGTTTCCGGCGCATCACAGGAGGGCATCCAATCCCTGGCGTGGGGCAAAGGAGGTCTCGGGGGTGGCGTTTGTGGTGGCACAGGAAGTGCCGACGTCGTCGAGCATGGCCGTACCCCATGGCCCAGCGGGTGTGGGGCAGGCGAGGCACCGTATGCGTGAGCAACTGCGCAGCAACGGGGTCTCGGACACCGTGGTCGACGACGCTGTACTGATTCTCTCGGAGCTCCTCAGCAACGCCTGCCGGCACGGCAGGCCGCTGGGAACACACACGGAGGTGGGCGACGGTGACATCCGCGCCGCATGGCGCGTGGGCGGAGAGGGCGACCTGACCGTCGAGGTCACGGACGGCGGCGGGCCGACACGGCCCGTCCCGGCGACGCCATCGGTCACGGCCCGTGGCGGGCGCGGGCTCAACATCATCAGTGCCCTGGCCCAGGAATGGGGCGTGCGGGACGATCCGGCGGGTGAGGTCACCGTCTGGGCGCTGGTCTCAGCGGCTCACGGGCACCACCGGTCCGGCGGGCCGAACGGCCTGGAGGGACTCGCCGGTCCGGGCGGGCTCGGCTCGCTGGAGGGGCTGGAACTGGCCGCCGCTCTCGACGCCTTCGACGACGCGGGCTGAGAGCGCCGCGGTCCGCGAGCCCGGACGCCGGCGGACGGGCAGGCGGGGCGGGCACCACGTCATGTGTGCCCGGGTGGTGACAGGGCGGCTAGGCTCGCGCCCGAGACCGCACTGTCGCAATCGGGAGAACCCCCACCATGGCCAAGAAGCGCCCTCAGTCCAAGGCCGGGAAGCCGCAGCTCAAGGATGGTGAAATCCCGGTCGTAGGGGCACGTGAGCCCTGCCCGTGCGGTTCCGGCCGCCGTTACAAGGCGTGTCACGGACGCGCCGCGGCCCACGCCGTGACCGAGTTGGTCCAGCGCCCCTTCGAGGGGCTCTCCGGCGAGTGCGACTGGATCGCCCTGCGCGAGCTGGTCCCGGCCGCCACCGTCGCACTGACGCTCAAGGGCGGGCTTCCCGAGGGCGTCCCCTCCGTGGCGCTCGCGACCGTACTGCCGATGGCCTGGCCCGCGCTGCGCCGTGACGACGGCTCCGTCCTGCTCGCCCTGCAGAACGACACCTCGTCCGGCGACCTCAGCCGCGACCTGGCGGACACCCTGCAGCGTGCGCTGGAGGCCGAGCCCGGTTCGCCGGTCGCCGCCCGCCGGGTGCCGGCCGACGGTCCTCGCCTGCAGGACGTCCTCGATCCCGGGGCGGCGTTCGAACCCGTCGTGCACGCGGGCTTCGAGTTCTGGGTCCCCGATGCGGAGAACGCCACCGCGGAGGTGTCGGCCTCCCTGGAACGCGCCAACGCGGCTGCCATCCCCACCACCAGGCTGTCCGGCGTGGACGCGGCCTACTGGTGCGAGACGCCGGAGAAGAACCACCTGCGCTGGGTCATGCCGCACCCGGAGGAGCAGCTTCTCGACGCTCTCGCCCGGCTGCACGCGGCGGGCGCCTCCTCGCTCGGCGAGGGGACCCGTCTGGTGGGCTCGTTCCGCGCCCACGGACTCATGGTCCCGGTATGGGACCTGCCGAGCGGGATGGGCGCCGAGGAGTGCGAGAAGCCCGCGGCCCGGTTCGCGGCCCGGCTCGCGGAGGCCCTCGCGTCCGACGCTCCGCTGACCGCCGACGAGCGCCGGGCCCGCGGGGGGCTCACCAACCGCCAGGTGACGCTCAGCTGACAGTGCCGACAGCGGGACGCGACGGTGACTCCCGTCACAACTCCCCGTACCCGTCGGCAAATAGCTGACCGAATAGACGAGATCGAATTTGCTCACGGCAGATCTCTTGTTACGGTTCTGGAAGTCCGGTCGCTGGTGCATCCCCCGTCGCCAGCGGCCGGACGTCTGCGTTTCCGGGCCCGGGCCGCCACGGCGCACGCCGGAGCACGAGGCGGCCCCGGGGCCTGCGGCAACCGGCCCGGACGCCACCTGGCCCGGCCCCTCGCGCCCGCTGCTCCACGGGGCCGCAGCTCTTCGGCTCGTGCGTGCGAGGCGATTTCGCATCCGCGCGGCACTCGTGCGCCCCCCTCGGAGCCGACGGACACGGTCCGTTCGCTTTCGGACAGAATTCCGGGAGCTTCGTCCGCGCCGTGAATGCACCGGCAGCACCTCGGAAATCATTCGCACCGGCATCCGCGCCCGCCCCGCCTCCGCGCCCTGCGGAATAGAGGTCAGAAAGCGTGCCGTCAGCGCTTCTCGCACATTCGGAATGAGGCGGGCCGGTCATGCGGAAGCATGCGGAGATCGTCCTGCGACAAGGGACGCGGACGGCCCCACGCCCCTTCGGGTGAGCCGCCGGTCCATCCCCGCGTCCGCCGGTGACCGGAGCCGCTCGGCACCCTGCCCGACGGCCGGTGTGCGGTCGTCGGGCCGGTGCGCCAGAGGCTGGTCAGTACGAGAGCCGGCTGCCGCCGTCCGGAGCGCTGTTGCTCGCCTCGACGAGCGCGTCCAGGACCGTCTCCACATCGGGAAGCCACGGCGCGGCGTCTCCCGGAGCCGGCGCCCGCTCCCAGCGCACCTGCCCGGTGCCCACCTCGGACGGAGGCAGGAGCATGTAGCCGCCCTCCCCGTGGAACCGCAGGGAGCTGGGTACCCGGTCCTTGGCGTGCAGCAGCTCCCCGAGGCGTTCCAGCGTGTAGGGGGAGACCATCAGCGACCACCGGGTCGGGGTCGCGACCACGGGACCGAGCCGCAGCCCCATGCCGTCGAGTGCGGTCAGCGCACGGGCGCCCGCCACGGCCGGCAGGCTCAGCGCGCAGGGGGCCGCGCCGCCGGTCGCCAGGACGACGGGCGCCTCCGGCCGGTTGGTCCACCACCAGCGCACCATGCGCGCGTCGGTGGTCGCCGCGAGGAGACCGGGATCGAAGGGATGCGCGCCGGGTACGGCGCACTCGGGGTCGGGACAGGCGCAGCCGCGTCCGCGTTCGCCGCGCACGGCTCCCGCTGCCAGCCCCGCGCCCGGGAGCACAGGCCACTTCCAGACGGTGGCGCAGTTCAGCGCCGCGTCGAGCTGGGCGGAACGTGCCGTGCGCCGGGGCCGGTGCCTGCGTCGCCTTCCGAGGATCTCGCGCATGAGCGCTCGTTCCTTTCCGTTGAACGCCGAGGTCCACATCACACACGCGTGCGTTACACCACGTGTGCGTCTCTTCGCTGTGCGTGCTTGCTCATTCGGTTTCGGGCACGGACGAACTGTCGGTGCCGAACGTGAGCCGAGCCGAGCAGAGTGGAACCGAACAGAATGGGGCTGAGCCGAGTCGAGCCGGGTTGAGCCGAGCCGAGTCCAGTTGAAACATCGCGCGGGCGGCGTGCGCGTCGCGCGCCGTCCCTTGTGCTACCCCGCCACTCAGGGGTGGGCGGGCGGCCGTCACCGGTGAGGACGTCCGGGCTCGCTGTCGGGTTCCGGGGCGATCAGAACTGCCCCTGGCCATCCACCGTTACGTACCCAGCATGCCCGGGATGACGCTCCCTCCGGCACTTCACCCCGAGGGTTCCCGCTGTCGAGCACGCCCAGTCGATCGCAAACAGCCGCCCGGGGGTGCATTTTTTGGCCAGGTTGACAGACGTCACGGACACCATAAATACCGTGAGGACAATGCTGGACATGACCTTACTTGTGCGTGTAGATGTGAGGACGTGTACATGCGGATGCACTGATAGCGGCGCAGAACGACATGGGGGTTTGCGATGCTATTCGACAGAACGCACCGGTCGGAAAGCCGGCCGTCATGAGCGCCCCCCATCTGCCGAAAGTGGCTGGAATCGATCCCATGGTTCCCGTTTCAACGCACACTGACGCGCCGCTGAGAGAAGTACCCCCCACGCCGGGGCTGTTCCTTCAGGACCGCCTGGCCGGCTGGGTCTCCGATCTGACCACCCTGCACGAGCTCACCGAGCGGCTGGCCGGAACCGGCACCCTGGACCGCGCCCTGCCCGAACTGCTGGGCGCCGGAGCCGCCCTCGTCGGGGCCGGCCGGGGACTCCTCGTCCTCGAACCCGCCGACGGCGCCGGGCCCTCCCGCACCGTCGGACTCGGCCTCACCCACGCGGAAATCGGGCACATCGAGACCGTGCCCCGGTGCGCCACCCCCCACGGCCGATTCCTCGACGGCCTCACCGATACCGACAAGTCGCTGGCCAGCCCGGACATCCTCGGCGACACCGGCCTGGACCCCCGCTGCCGCGAGGTCGCCACCCGGCTCGGGTACGCCTCGAGTTACGCACTGCCCCTCGCCACCGATTCCGCCGGAAGACTCGGCGTGGCCGTCTACCTGTACGACGAGCCCGCCGAACCGCCTGAACGCCAGTGCCATCTCGCCGGCGTGTACGTCCGCTACGCGTCCGAGCACCTGGCCCGCCTGCTCGAACTGGAACGCTCCAGGGCGGTCGCGGCCGTCATCGCCGAGGAGCTCCTGCCCACCCGGCTGCCCCGCGTGCCCGGCGTCCGGCTGGCCGTGCGCCACCGCGCGGCCGACGGCGGAGGCGGTGACTGGTTCGACGCACTGCCCCTCCCGGACGACGCGCTCGGCCTGGCCGTCGGCTCGGTCGGAGGTTCGGGACCCACCGCCCGCGCCGCCGTCGGCCGGCTCCGGGCGGGTCTGCGCGCCTACGCCGTGATGGAGGGCGAGGACCCCGTCGCCGTGCTGTCCGACCTCGAACTCCTGCTGCGGCTCACCGAACCGGCCCGCGCGGCGACCGCCCTGTACGCGTACTGCGAACCCGAGCGGGGCACGGTCGTGTTCGCCGGCGCCGGGCACCGGCCTCCGCTCGTGATCGGCGACCGGCGCACCGAATTCGTGGAGACGACACTTTCCGCGCCCCTGGGCATGCTGTCCTGCTGGGAGGCGCCGAGTGTTGAGTTCACGCCCGCGCCGGGCGAGACCTTCCTGATCTACACCGACGGGCTGCTGCGCCGTGCCGGCGACTCCATGGACCGCGCGTTCGCACGGCTCTACGCGGCGGCGGCCGGGGTACCGAGGACCGCGCGTCAGGACCCCGGAGCCGTCGCCGACCACATCCTGCGGACCGTGCTGCCGGAGGACCACGGCGGGAACGACGCCGCCGAGGACGTCGTCGTGCTGGCGGCACGCTTCGACTGAGGGTCGCACCGGAGAAGTAACAGGTCCTCCGCGCCTGGGCCCCCTTCCGCACGCCCGTACGATGGGCAAGGCCCAGTGTCATACAAGGAGGACAAATCGTGTCTGAGGAGCTCACCCCGGAGACCCCGGAAACAGCGGAGACAGAGCCGATCAAGCAGCGGAAGAACGGCCTGTACCCGGGCATTTCCGACGAGCTCGCCGAGAACATGAAGTCCGGCTGGGCCGACACCGAGCTGCACGGCCTGGAGCCCATCGCCCAGGCCTCGCAGACCGCCAACCGCCGAGCCGCGCTCTCCGCGCGCTTCCCCGGTGAGCGTCTGGTGGTGGCCGCGGGCAACCTGAAGACCCGCTCCAACGACACCGAGTACGCCTTCCGGCCCTCCACCGAGTACGCCTACCTCACCGGCGACCGGACCCAGGACGGTGTCCTGGTGCTCGAGCCCACCGAGCACGGACACGAGGCCACGGTCTACCTGCTGCCCCGCTCCGACCGCGGGAACGGTGAGTTCTGGCTCAACGGCCAGGGCGAGCTGTGGGTCGGCCGCCGCCACTCCCTCAAGGAGGCCGAGCAGCTGCTGGGCGTCCCGGCGAAGGACGTCCGCGAACTCCCGGCCGCGCTGACCGAGGCCACCGGCCCGGTCCGTAACGTCCGGGGCCACGACGCCGGCATCGAGTCCGCCCTGACCGACAAGGTCACCGCGGAGCGCGACGAGGAACTGCGCGTCTTCCTCTCCGAGGCCCGTCTGGTCAAGGACGACTTCGAGGTGGCCGAGCTCCAGAAGGCCTGCGACGCCACCGCCCGCGGCTTCGAGGACGTCGTGAGGGTCCTCGACAAGGCAGAGGCCACGAGCGAGCGCTACATCGAGGGCACCTTCTTCCTGCGCGCCCGCGTCGACGGCAACGACATCGGCTACGGCTCGATCTGCGCCGCCGGTCCGCACGCCACCACACTGCACTGGGTCCGCAACGACGGCGCGGTCCGCTCCGGTGAGCTCCTGCTGCTCGACGCGGGCGTGGAGACGAACGAGCTCTACACCGCCGACGTGACGCGGACGCTGCCCATCAACGGCACCTTCTCGCCGTTGCAGCGGAAGATCTACGACGCGGTGTACGAGGCCCAGGAGGCCGGCATCGCGGCGGTGAAGCCCGGCGCCGCCTTCCGCGACTTCCACGACGCCGCGCAGCGGGTGCTCGCCGAGAAGCTGGTCGAGTGGGGTCTGCTCGGCGACCTGTCCGTGGAGAAGGTTCTGGAGCTGGGTCTGCAGCGCCGCTGGACGCTGCACGGCACCGGGCACATGCTCGGCATGGACGTCCATGACTGCGCCGCCGCGCGCACCGACTCGTACGTCAACGGGACCCTGGAGGCCGGGGTCTGCCTCACGGTCGAGCCGGGGCTGTACTTCCAGGCCGACGACCTGACCGTGCCCGAGGAGTACCGGGGCATCGGTGTCCGGATCGAGGACGACATCCTCGTCACCGAGGACGGCAACCGGAACCTGTCCGCGTCGCTGCCGCGCCGTGCCGACGAGGTCGAGGCGTGGATGGCCGGCCTCAAGGGCTGACACGGCGGGCGCGGATTCTCCGCGCCCCGCGCACCGGAGGGCGCGCCGCTCAGGACACCATGAGCAGCGCGCCCTCACGCCATTTCAGGATCTTGTCGAAACTCACCACCGCGCCCCGTCCCGGGCGGTTGCCGAAGTGGACGTGGTCGGCGAGCTCTTCGATCAGGCAGAGTCCCCGGCCGCTCTCCGCGGTCTCCGGTGGATGCCCCGCCGTGCACCCGTGCGACGGGTCGCGGGGCGGAAGGACAGCGGACTGCTGCTGGTCCGCGAAGTCCCTGGCGGACGGCTGTGCGGCGGCGCGAAGCGTGCGCCGGGAGGGGAATCCCGGCCCTGAGTCGACGACTTCGATACGGCATTTCTCGCCGTCCAGATAAGCGGTGACCCGGTACTGCCCGCAGGAGGGGCCGGGCTGCTCGTCCCCGGCGGGGCCCTGGCCGGCCCCATCGGGCTCCGCTCGTCCGCCGCCGTGCTCGACGGCGTTCGCGCAGGCCTCGCTGAGCGCGACGGAGAGGTCGTAGGAGATGTCCGGGTCCACCCCCGCGCTCTCCATGGTGCCGAGCAGAAAACGACGGGCGAGCGGAACGCTCGCAGCTTCGCGCCGCAGATGGAGTGACCACCACATGCTCATGCTCCAGCCTCCTGGCTGCGGCTCGACATACCGTTACGTATTGCCGGGGCGGGCGCTCCGTAAGCACAAATCCCCTGTGACAGCGCTCATTCGGCGGATGCGTATGTTCCGTGTACCGGTGTATGCCCGGCCGGCCCGAGGGCCGCGGAGCACCCGTGAACAGGGGCAACCCATCCCGATCACTCCCGGATGAGGACGGATGCCGACCTTCCGGACCTGCCGTACGGGAACCGGGGGCCGAGTGCGATGATGACCCGGCCATGTCTATCCCCGTCGCACGCGCCGGAGCCGGTATGCGGCTTCTGAGGACCGCGGTGTTCACCGCGGTCTGTGTCGTGCTCGCCGCGGCCGGGCATGGGATGGCCGCGGGCACGAGTGTCTCCGGGTGGCCTCTGGCAGCCGGTTTCACCGGGGTGTTCGCCGTGGCGGCCGCACTCGCCGGACGCGAGCGGACCCTCCTGTCGATCACCGCCGCTCTCGCGGCCGGCCAGGTCGCCCTCCACGTGCTCTTCGGACTGGGACGGCACGCACCGGACGCCGCGGCGTCGTCGGGGAACGACGCGTTGATCCACTTCGCCGCCGGGCTCGTGTGCGGGGAAGGACCTGCGCGGCTGAGCGCCGCTGAGGCCCACCGCATCGTGACGACCGCCGGGATCGACGCCTCGACCGTGGCCCAGGGGCACGCGCACCTGGCGTCCGGGACCGCGGTGGACCCGGCCTCCATGGCGTCGATGACGGCCGGGCTGCCCAGCCTGCCGATGTTCCTGGGGCATCTGCTCGCCGCACTGGCCACTGGCTGGCTGCTGCGGCGCGGCGAGGTCGCGCTCTTCCGGCTGGCCAGGATCTCGGCCAGGGGCGGCCGTCAGCTCGCGGCCGGAGCTCGGCTCGGAGCGCTGCGGGCGGCCATGGCGCTCGTCCGCGCCCTGCGCGCAGGGCTCCCGGGACGGCTCGCGACGGCCCCCCGCTTCCCCCGTACCGCCGTGGACGCGCATGTGCCCGCCACCGGGGACCCTCTGCAGCACATGGTGATCAGGCGCGGGCCGCCGCCCGTATACGTACGCGCCGCCTGACGCGACCTCCTCCGCCGGACCCGGTGAAGAGGTGGTCGTGATGCCGTCGTGCCTCCGCGCGCCGGACCACCTTTCCTCTTGTCCTGTGGAGTGATCCCTGCCATGAACGTTTCCCGCATCGCCATCGCCGGCGGCGTCGCCGCGTCCGCCGTCGTGCTGCTCGCCGGTCCCGCCTCCGCGCACGTCAGCGTGCAGCCGCAGGGCCCGGCCGCCAAGGGCGGCTACGCCACCGTCAACTTCAAGGTTCCCAACGAGCGTGACGACGCCTCGACCGTGAAGCTCGAGGTCAACTTCCCGACGGACCACCCCCTCGCGTCGGTCAGCCCGCAGCCGGTGGCCGGCTGGAAGATCGACGTCACCAAGAGCAAGCTGGCCAAGCCGCTCGACGTCCACGGCAAGAAGATCAACGAAGCCGTCTCCAAGGTCACCTGGACCGCTGAGGGCGACGGCATCAAGGCGGGCTTCTTCCAGCAGTTCCCGCTCTCCGTCGGGCAGCTTCCCGAGGACGCCGACCAGCTGGTCTTCAAGGCGCTCCAGACGTACAGCAACAAGGAAGTCGTCCGCTGGATCGAGGAGCCCGCCGAGGGCGGCGAGGAGCCGGCGAACCCCGCTCCCGTCCTCGCGCTGACCGCCCCGGCGGAGGATGCCCACGGTGCCGCCGCCGACGACAAGGCCGACGACAAGGCCGATCACGCCGAGAAGGCGGGGAAGGCGACGGCGGCCACCGAGAGCGCGTCCTCGTCGAACAGCGACAGCACCGCCCGGGCCCTCGGCATCGTGGGCATCGTCGTCGGCGTCGCGGGTGTGGCGTTCGGCCTCCTCGCGGGCCGTCGCCGCAGCGCCTGACCCCGCCCCGCAGGGACCACCACTCGCACGACAGACCAGGGATCAGCTCCATGCACAGCAAGAAGACGGTGCTGGCCGCGGCGTTCGCCGCCGTGGCCGCACTGACCCTGTCGGCCTGCGGCAGCAGCGAGGGCTCGGCGGACAAGTCCGTCGCCGACGTCTCCGCCCAGCCCGCGTCCAAGCCCGGGACCGTGCTCGACCAGCCGTTCACCAAGCCCGACCTCGTTCTCACCGACACGCACGGCAAGAAGTACGACCTGCGCGAACGGACGAAGGGCAAGCCGACCCTCATCTACTTCGGCTACACCAACTGCCCCGACGTCTGCCCGCTGACCATGAGCAACATCGCGCTCGCCAAGCGCACCCTGCCCAAGGCCCAGCAGGACGAACTCCAGGTCGTCTTCGTCACGACCGACCCCGAACGGGACACCCCGGCCTCCCTGGGCAGCTGGCTCAGGGCCCAGGACCCCGACTTCACCGGCCTCACCGGCGACTTCCCGACCATCCAGGCGGGAGCACGGCAGATCGGCATCGGCATCGACCCGCCGAAGAAGGAGAAGGACGGCACGGTCGTCTCCATGCACGGCGCCCAGGTCATCGCGTTCTCCCCCAAGACCGACCAGGGCTACGTGCTCTACGGCGAGGACACCACGGCCGAGGACTACGAGAAGGACCTGCCGAAGCTCGTCGAGGGGGCGACCCCGTGAGGTGGCGTACCGCCGTCGCGGGGACGCTGACCCTCGCCACCGGACTGGCCCTGACGGCGTGTTCCTCGGACGGTCCCCCGCGGCTGGAGGTGACCGGGGCGTTCATGCCGCAGCCCGTCAGCGACATGGCGGCCGGTTTCCTTCTCGTGAAGAACAGCGGTGGGGCCACCGACCGGCTCACCTCGGTGACCAGCACGCTCTCCGACCACGTCTCCATCCACGAGACGCAGAACCGGACGATGCGGATGGTCTCGTCGTTCGAGGTGCCCGCCAACGGCGAGCTCGACCTCGAACGCGGCGGCAACCACATCATGTTCACGGACCTCAAGCAGCGGCCCAAGAAGGGCGAGACGGTCTCCGTGGAACTGCACTTCGAGAAGGCCGACCCCATCAAGGTCGACATTCCCGTGAAGGAGACCACCTACAACCCGAAGAAGCAGTGAGGTCCTGACACCCCATGACAGACACCGCCCCGCACTTCGGGCCCTCCCCGGCACGACGGCCGCTCGCCGCGGTCTCGCTCCTCGCCGCGCTGATCAGCCTGCTGTTCGGCCTGGTCCTGGCCGGCGCGAGCCCCGCGTCCGCGCATGCCGCTCTCACCGGAAGCGACCCGCAGGACGGGGCGGTGGTCGTCACCGCCCCGGAGGAGGTCACCCTCACCTTCTCCGAACAGATCGCCATGGGCGACGACTCGATCCGGGTCCTGGACCCGAAAGGCAAGCGCGCCGACAAAGGCGCACCGCGTGATCTGACGGCCGGTGGTGCGGTGCGCTACGGCGTCGAGCTCCACAGCGGTCTGCCCGACGGCACGTACACCGTGGCCTGGCAAGCCGTCTCCGCGGACAGCCATCCGGTCTCCGGAGCCTTCACCTTCTCCGTCGGCGCCCCGTCGGAAACCACCGTGGCGCTGCCCTCCTCGGGCGCCGGCGGCGGCCTCGTGGGGGCGCTCTACGGCATCGCGCGCTACGCCGCGTACGCCGGGTTCATCCTGCTCGCGGGCGGCTGTGCCTTCGTGCTCGCGTGCTGGCAGCGCGGCGCGGCGTCCCAGCCTCTGCAACGGCTCGTCGTACGCGGCTGGATCACGCTCACCGCCTCCACGCTGGCCATGCTGCTCCTGCGCAGCCCGTACACCGGTTCAGGCAAGCTCTCGGACGCCTTCGACCTCGGCGGGCTGCAGGCGGTGCTGGACACCAAGCCGGGGGCCGCGCTGGTCTCCCGGCTGCTGCTCCTGGGTGCCTCCGCCCTGTTCATCGCCGTCCTCTTCGGGGCGTACGCCAAGCGCGAGGACGAGAAGGAGAAGCAGGACCTCACCTTCGGACTCGCTGTCGGCGGCGCGGTCATCGCGGCGGGCATCGCCGGTACGTGGGCTCTGGCCGAGCACGCTTCGACGGGCGTCCAGCCCGGTATCGCCATGCCGGTCGACGTGCTCCACCTGCTGGCCGTGGCCGGGTGGCTGGGCGGTCTCGCCGCGCTCCTGGTCGCCCTGTACAAGGTGCCGGACATCACGGGCGACGCCGTACGGCGGTTCTCCCGCATGGCGTTGGGCAGCGTGGTCGTCCTTGCCGCCACCGGGCTCTACCAGTCCTGGCGGCAGGTCGGTTCCTGGTCCGCGCTGACCGGCACCCGGTACGGGCAACTCCTGCTCCTGAAGGTGGCGCTCGTCGCCGTACTCGTGGGGGTCGCGTGGATCTCGCGGCGGTGGACGGCGCGGCTGACCGCGGGCGCCGCATCCGGCGACCTGGCTCCGGCGGCCGCCGGGAGCCCGTCGGCCGGTGCGGACGGGCCGGCTGCTCCGGGGACCACAGAATCCGCCGGCTCCACCGCGTCCGACGGCTCCTCGAAGCCCGCGGCCCGCCCGACCACTTCGGATGCGGTGCTCGCCACGGTCGCTCCGGCCGACGTGTCCGCGGGGAACGGAGCGACCGAGGACGACGTCGATCCGGAGCGTGCGGCCCAGCTCTCCCGGCAGCGCGCCGCTCTGACCGCGACGAAGGAGAAACGCGCCCGCGACGCCGACCCGGAACGCTCCGGGCTGCGCCGCTCCGTGCTGGTGGAAACCGGTATCGCGGTGGTGCTGCTCGTCGTGACGACGATCCTCACGTCCACCGAACCCGGCCGTACCGAGGAGGAGGCCGCCCGCGGCAGCACCACGGCGGCGGCCACACCGGTGACCGGCGGACAGGTGACCGTGAGTCTGCCCTTCGACACCGGCGGCCGGGGCGGGAAGGGCACCGTGCGCATGGACATATCACCGGGCGGCACCGGCTCCAACAACGTGCACCTCTGGCTCGAGGGGCCCGGCAACAGCCCCATGGACGTACCCGAGGTGAAGCTCGCCTTCACCCTGGAGTCCAAGGACATCGGCCCCCTCCCGGTGGTCCCCGACCGCCTCACCGAGGGGCACTGGACGGCCGGCGACGTACAGATCCCGATGGCAGGCAACTGGAAGGTCTCGGTCACGGTGCGTACGTCGGACATCGACCAGACGACCGTCGACAAGAACGTGAAGATCGGTTGAGCAGGGTGAGCACGAAGAAGGACAACCCCAGGGCCGGCCGTACCGCGGACGTCCGCGGCGACGGACCCGGTGGCACAGGAGCCATCTCCCGGCGCCGGCTGATCGGCGGCGCGGGAGCGACAGGTGCGGCCGGCCTGGTCCTCGGAGCGGCAGGCGGCGTGGGCGGCTACGCCGCGACCCGCGATGACGAGCCGACGGCCCTGACCACGGTCGGCTCGACCGAGGCGGTGTTTCACGGGAAACATCAAGCGGGGATCACCACTCCGCTTCAGGCCCGCGGGCACCTGATCGCGTTCGATCTCGCTCCGGGCTCGGGGCGCACGGAGGCCGCCGCCCTGATGCGCCGCTGGTCGGCCGTTGCCGCTCGGCTGATGACCGGAGAGCCGGCGAACGGCGCCACCGGACACGACACGGGGGTCGCGCTGGACGCCGGGCCCTCCTCCCTGACGGTCACCTTCGGCTTCGGGCGCACCTTCTTCGACCGCACCGGCCTGACCGGCCGCAGGCCGCCGGTCCTGGAACCACTGCCCGCCTTCTCCTCCGACCACCTCGACGCGAAACGGTCCGACGGCGACCTGTGGGTGCAGATCGGTGCCGACGACGCGCTGGTCGCGTTCCACGCGCTGCGCGCGCTCCAGAAGGAGGCAGGAACGGCCGCCCGCGTGCGCTGGCAGATGAACGGCTTCAACCGCTCACCGGGAGCCACCCGGGCGCCGATGACCGCACGCAACCTGATGGGCCAGGTGGACGGCACGAACAACCCGAAGCCGGCGCAGAGCGACTTTAACGAACGGATCTTCGTGCCGTCGGGCGGTCCGTCGGCGCACGCCTGGATGGCGGGTGGTTCGTACGTCGTCGTACGGCGGATCCGGATGCTCCTCGACGACTGGGAGGAGCTGACGGTGCAACGTCAGGAGCAGGTCATCGGGCGCCGCAAGGCCGACGGTGCTCCACTCAGCGGTGGCTCGGAGACCACGGCGATGGACCTGGACAAGGCGGGGCCGGACGGCGAGCTGCTCGTGCCGGGCAACGCCCATGCACGGATCTCCTCACCCGAGAAGAACGGAGGCGCCGCGATGCTGCGCCGGCCGTTCTCGTACCACGACGGCGTCTCGGACGACGGGACCCTGGACGCGGGGCTGCTGTTCGTCTGCTGGCAGGCCGACCCGTTCAAGGGGTTCATCCCGGTGCAGCGCAAGCTCGACCGGGGGGACGCGCTCTCGCCGTTCATCCGGCACGAGGCCAGCGGTCTCTTCGCCGTCCCCGGAGGTGCCACGTCCGGGGAGTACGTGGGGCAGCGGCTGCTGGAGGCGTGAGGCGCAGGGCGTGGGCCCACTAGGGTGACCGCATGTCAGCGACGCGTTACGCCTACCTGGGCCCCGAAGGCACGTTCACCGAGGTCGCCCTCCGCACGCTGCCCGAGGCCGCCACCCGGGAACTCGCACCCATGGTCTCGGTACCGGCGGCACTGGACGCGGTGCGCAGCGGAGAGGCGGCGGCTGCTCTCGTCCCCATCGAGAACTCCGTCGAGGGCGGTATCAGCGCGACGCTCGACGAGCTGACCACGGGCTCCCCGCTGATGATCTACCGCGAGGTCCTCCTCTCCATCACGTTCGCGCTGCTCGTACGTCCCGGGACGAAGCTGTCGGACGTCAAGACCGTCACGGCCCACCCGGCCGCGCAGCCCCAGGTACGCAACTGGATGGCCGCCCGTCTGCCCAATGCGGTGTGGGAGTCGGCGGCCTCGAACGCCGACGGCGCCCGGCTGGTCCAGGAGGGGCGCTACGACGCCGCCTTCGCGGGCGAGTTCGCCGCGGCGACCTACGGACTCGAACCTCTGGTGACGGAGATCCACGACGCGGAGAACGCGCAGACCCGCTTCGTGCTGGTCGGACGCCCGGCCAGGCCGTCCGCGCCGACGGGGGCGGACAAGACCTCCGTGGTCATCTGGCTCGGGGACGACCACCCGGGCGCCCTGCTCGAACTGCTCCAGGAGTTCGCCGTGCGTGGGGTCAACCTGATGCTGATCCAGTCCCGGCCCACCGGGGAGGGCATCGGGAACTACTGCTTCGCGGTGGACGCCGAGGGGCACATCGCGGACCGCCGGGTCGGCGAAGCCCTCATGGGGCTGAAGCGCATCTGCCCCAACGTACGTTTCCTGGGGTCCTATCCGCGGGCCGGGGTCACGCCCCAGGAGATCGGCTCCCTGCGGGCCGGGACGTCGGACACGGACTTCACCGAGGCGTCGGACTGGCTGGCACGCACCCAGGACGGCAGAGCCTGAGGGCTGGGGGCGCACCACCGATCCGGTCGTCCCGTGGACCGCTGCCCGAAGACCACCGGTTGGCTGTGGATGCCGCCGGCCCTGTTCACCGGCTCCGCCGCACACAGAGTTATCCACAGGGTGCCCCTGCCGCCTGGGGACAAGTCGACACCACAATGCGACATGGTCGACAAATCACCTCGGGAGACCTAGATCACCCATGGAGTCACACCGCGCCCGTGTCAGCTCAATTCCCTTGATCAACACATTGGAACGAGGAATACCCACCCGAATGAGTGCAGGGACCGGGTTTAAGGCGCGAATCCTTGCCCTTCATGGGGCTTTCGGAACGATCTCTTCCAGTGTCCACAGATCTTCTTCACAGCCTGTGGATAACTAATTGGATCACCGGGAACCTGTGGACAAGCGATCGCGGACGAGACCCTCAACTTCCGCCGCACGCAACGTCGATGCGGCACACCGTGGGGCGGATATTCCCTTTTCAGGTCAATGGAGGCCATTCACCGACGGGCCCCACCCGCGTCGGCGCCCGCGATTGCCCCAGGATTTCCGATTCCGGCAATTCGGGCAAAGCGCCGCGCGCGGTGATATCGGTTCGAGCAGTGGATCCCCGCACCGGTAGCCTTGAGGGGTGATTGACCTTCGCCTGCTCCGTGAGGACCCCGACCGTGTTCGCGCCTCCCAGCGCGCCCGTGGAGAGGACGTCGCGCTCGTCGACGCCCTGCTCTCCGCCGACGAGCTGCGCAGGTCGTCCGGCGTCCGCTTCGACGAACTCCGCTCCGAGCAGAAGTCGCTCGGCAAGCTGATCCCCAAGGCCACCCCCGAGGAGCGTGCCGAGCTCCTGAAGAAGGCCGATCAGCTCAAGTCCGAGGTCAAGGCCGCGGACGCCGCGCAGGACGAGGCGGACGCCGAGGCCAAGCGGCTGCTCCTGCTCCTCGGCAACATCGTCCACGAGGACGTGCCGGTCGGCGGCGAGGAGGACTTCGTCGTCCTGGAGACGCACGGCACGATCCGTGACTTCGGCGCGGAGGGCTTCGAGCCCAGGGACCACCTGGAGCTCGGCGAGGCCCTGGGCGCCATCGACATGGAGCGCGGCGCCAAGGTCTCCGGGTCACGCTTCTACTACCTGACCGGCATCGGCGCGCTGCTCGAACTCGCCCTGGTCAACGCCGCGATCGCCCAGGCCACCGAGGCCGGCTTCGTACCCATGCTGACGCCTGCGCTGGTGCGCCCGCGCGCCATGGAGGGCACCGGCTTCCTCGGCCAGGCCGCGGAGAACGTGTACCACCTGGAGAAGGACGACTACTACCTGGTCGGCACCTCCGAGGTCCCCCTCGCGGCGTACCACATGGACGAGATCATCGACGCCGACAAGCTGCCCCTGCGGTACGCCGGCTACTCGCCGTGCTTCCGCCGTGAGGCGGGCACGTACGGCAAGGACACCCGCGGCATCTTCCGCGTCCACCAGTTCGACAAGGTGGAGATGTTCTCGTACGTCGACCCCGCGGACGCCGAGGCCGAGCACCTCCGGCTTCTCGACTGGGAGAAGCAGTGGCTCACCGGCCTCGAGCTGCCGTTCCAGGTGATCGACGTCGCGACCGGCGACCTGGGCGCCTCGGCCTCCCGGAAGTTCGACTGCGAGGCGTGGATCCCGACGCAGGGCAAGTACCGCGAGCTGACCTCCGCGTCGAACTGCGACGGATTCCAGGCCCGCCGGCTCTCCGTACGCATGCGTGAGGGCAAGAAGGTCCAGCCGCTGTCGACGCTGAACGGCACGCTCTGCGCCGTGCCGCGCACGATCGTGGCGATCCTGGAGAACCACCAGCTGCCCGACGGCTCGGTGCGGGTGCCCGAGCTTCTCAGGCCGTACCTGGGCGGGCGCGAGCTGCTGGAGCCGGTCTCCAAGTGACGTTCCCCTACAAGCTCGTCGCGACCGATCTCGACGGCACCCTGTTGCGTGAGGACCACACGGTCTCCGAACGCACCCGGGAGGCGCTGGCCGCGGCCACCGCGGCCGGCGCGGCGCACATCGTCGTCACCGGCCGCGCGGTGCCGTGGACCCGCCACATCCTGGACGACCTGGGTTACGACGGGCTCGCGGTGTGCGGTCAGGGCGCGCAGGTCTACCACGCGGGAGAGCGCAAGCTGCTGACCTCCCTCACGCTCGACCGGCAGCTCGCCGGACTCGCGCTGTCCAAGATCGAGGCGGAGGTCGGTCCGCTGGCGCTGGCGGCCAGCCGTGACGGGCTCGAGGGCGAGGTTCTGGTCGGACCGGGATTCCGGGCGCAGGAGGGGCCGGTCCCCGCCCTCTACATGAAGGACCCGGCCGAGATGTGGACGGCTCCGCTGAGCAAGATCTACCTGCAGCATCCCGAGCTCGACGACGACGCGCTCGCCGAGGCAGCGCGCCAGGCCGTCGGCAGCCTGGTGAACATCGTCATGGCGGGCCCCGGTGTGGTGGAGATCCTGCCCCTGGGGCTGAGCAAGGCGACCGGTCTCTCACTGGCCGCCCGCCGGCTGGGGCTCAAGGCGGCGGACACGCTGGCGTTCGGTGACATGCCGAACGACATCCCGATGTTCGGCTGGGCCCGGCACGGAGTCGCCATGGCCAACGCGCACGACGAACTGAAGGCCGTGGCGCACGAGATCACCGCGTCGAACGAGCAGGACGGCATCGCGGTCGTGCTGGAGGAACTGCTGCGCACAGCCCCGCGCGCCTGAGAGCTGTCGGGACCGGCGCAGGCCCGCGCGACGCCGGTCCCGGATGCTGCGGAGGATACGCGGATCGAACGCGCTCGGGGGCGTGCCCCGACGACGGCTCAGCACGCCGCCGCCTTACCACTCGGCCAACCCTCCGGGAGGTGGCCGCGCGACGCGCGTGAAGGGCCACCCAGGGCGTGCGATCGAGCTTGCGGTCGAGGGAGTCGAGCCGCTGGGACATGCGCCCCAGCACGGGGCCGAGCTCCTGGAGCACGGTGCCCACGCCGACCAGGCAGCCCTCGATGCGGGTGATGCGCCGGTCGAGGGACACGTACGACGCCCTGAGGTCCTCCTCGGCGTCGAGCAGGTGGATCCGGGCGCTGCGCGCGCTGTCGCTGTCGCTGTCACTGTCGCGAAGGAGCATGGCGACGTTGAGGACCGTCCTGCGGGTGTAGAGCCTGAGCTGCGTGGGCGCCTGTGGATAACTCTCCCCCTGCTCACCGGCCCATAGGGACATCAGGTCCCTACGGAAGATGCGCAGCTCGATGGCCGGTCGGCGGGCGCTGCCTCACCGACGCCGGCATTCCCCTGATTCACGAATGCTCGACGCCACGGATTCCAGTTGCCTCCACGCACCTCGCACAACGAGCGCGCGGGCGTACGGACACGCCGTCCGCCCGCCGTACACGGAACAACCCCCGCCCACCGGACGGGGGTTGCACGCAAACCGGTTCTCACTCCTCGCCGGCGAGCTTCAGCGCCCGGAGCTTCTGTCCCGCGTACCACGTCGCGACGACCGTGACACCGACCAGCAGCACGGTCGCGAGCGGCAGGCCGACGTCCGAGGTGACCAGCCCGTCACCGGCGACCTTCTCGGCGACCGAGAGGGACCACTGCTGCACACTGAGCGTCCGCGCGCCCGGCACGAGACTGCCGAAGAGCGCTTCCCACACCAGCGCGTACACGAGACCGAAGACGACCGCGTGCCTGCTCACCGTGCCGAGCAGCAGGAACAGCGCGCTGTACGCGATCGAGGCCACCAGGGCCGCGATCGTGTAGGCCACGGCGATCTGTCCGCCGTTGCCGTTGAGGATGAGGCCCGCGATCAGCGTGGGCAGGGCCGAGAACAGCATCGTCACGCCGATGGCCACGATGAGCTTGGTGAAGATGATCGTCGGCCGCTTCACCGGCTTGGCCAGCAGGTAGACGATGGAGCCGTCGTCGATCTCCGGGCCGATGGCTCCGGTCCCCGCGATGACACCGATCAGCGGCACCATCGTGGCGATGGCGAAGCCGCCCAGCACCCCGGAGGCCACGCCGTCGTCGGCTCCGGCGAACGCCCGCACCGCCACGGCGATGACCACGAGGAGGACGGGCAGGACGAACAGGATGGCTGCCCGGCGCCGGCCGAGCAGGGCCCGGTAGGTGAGCCGGGCGACTGTGGGGTCGTACATGACGCTTCACAGCTCCTTTCAGGCCACTACTCAGGCCGCTACGAGATAGGAAAAGACCGATTCGAGGGACTCGTCGGACGGGGAGACGGTCAGCAGCCGGATGCCGTGCTCGCGCGCGACCTTGGGAAGCAGCGTCGTGAAGCGGCCGAAGTCGACCGCCTGGATGCGCAGGGCCCGCTCCGTGACGTCGACCTCGATACCGGCTGTCGAGGGGTCCGCGATGAGCGCCGCGGCGAGCGCCCGGTCGTCGCTGGACCGGACGAGATAGCGGTGCGGCCGGTCCGTCATCAGCCGGCGGATCTTGCGGAAGTCGCCGGAAGCGGCGTGCCGGCCCGCGACGACCACCTCGATGTGCGAGGCGAGCTGCTCGACCTCCTCGAGGATGTGCGAGGAGAAGAGGACCGTACGGCCCTCCGCGCCCATCCGGCGCAACAGCTCCATCAGCTGCATCCTCTGACGCGGGTCCATGCCGTTGAACGGCTCGTCCAGCAGGAGCACCGAAGGGGCGTGGACCAGGGCGGACGCCATCTTGACGCGCTGGCGCATCCCCTTGCTGTACGTCGAGATCTTCCGGTCCTGCGCGTACTCCATCTCGACGGTGGCCAGCGCCTTCGCGGCGGCCGCGTCGCCCAGTCCGTGCAGCTCCGCGTTGGCGACGACGAACTCACGGCCGGTGAGGAAGTCGTACATCCCCTCCCGCTCCGGCACGATCCCGATCGCCTTGTAGACCGCCTCGTTGCGCCAGATCTGCTTTCCGTCGAGCGTCACCTTGCCCGTCGACGGCGCGAGGAACCCGGCCATCATGTTGATCAGCGTGGACTTGCCGGCCCCGTTGGGGCCGAGCAGCCCGGTGACACCTGGGCCCACGGTCATGCTGACGTCGTTGACGGCGACCACGTTGCCGAACCAGCGCGATGTGTGGTCGATCTCGATGGTGGTCACAGCCCGACCCTCCGGTAACGGCGCATGAGTACGGCGTACGAGCCGGCGACGAGCGCGAGGACAACGATCAGATAGACCACGCCTGCGGCGGCTCCGGGTCCGTCGCCGCCGGGAAAGGCGGAGGTGGCGCCGAGGAACGCCGTCTGCACACCGCCGATCAGCGTGATGGGCGAGAACAGCCCCAGCCAGGTGATGGCATCGGGGGAGCCCGTCTCCCAGGCGATCGCCTGGACCGTGGAGACCGCGCCGAAGGTGATGGTCAGGACCGCGATCACCGCGGCGACCCCGAAGCCCCTGCGGGGTGTGAGTGCGGCGACGACCAGACCAAGCCCGGCGAACAGCACGGAGAGCAGCGCCACGGAGACCAGCCCCTGCCCGAAGCCCTTGGTCTGGTCGGCGAAGTCGAACTTCGCGAGCAGCGAGCCCGCGTAGAGGATGACGAGGGGCAGCCCGGTCAGGATCAGCAGGGCGGACGCCATGGCCGCGAGCTTCGCGAGGACGTAGTCGACGCGCTCGATCGGGCGCGAGAAGTACAGCGGCACGCTCTTGAAGCGAAGGTCCCGGGACACGGACTGGGGTGCCTGGGAGGCCAGGAAGAGTCCGATCACGGCCTGCAGGTAGATCGCGAAGTCCGTGTACTTGATGGGGAGCTTCGTCATGTTGGGCGTGGCGATCGCGACCGCCACGAGGATCAGCGCCACCAGACACATCACCCCGCACAGGAGCATCGGCAGCACCTTGGACTTGGCCGACCTGCCGAGTCCGAACGAGCCCCGCAGGGACTGCGAGTAGAGGGAACGGCGGGCGTACGCCCGGCCCAGCCGGACACCGTCGTAGGAGCGGTATCCGATGTTGTGGATGCGGGAGGTGTCGCTCCCGGCCATGGTTCCGGTCTCAGTGCTCATCGCGACCGCTCCCCTTCTGCTGTCCGGCGCCGGCCGCCGCTGCCGGGACCGCCAGGGGCGTCTCCCCGGCGCGGAAGACCTCGGCGATGCGGTGGCGCCGCTGTTCCATGCGGATGAGTCCGAGGCCGAGGCCGGCGACACTGTCGCGGACCAGGTCGTAGGTCTCCTCGCCCGTGGCCTCCACCAGGAGGATGTGTCCCGCTCCCGGCAGCCCCTCGGCGTCGAGACCGTCATGGCCGACGAGCCTGATGCCGGCCCCGGTGAGTGCCCGGCGAAGCGCGTCCGTGCCGTCGGGGTGGTCGTCGCTGTCGGTGACCTCGACGGCCAGCGTCGTGGTGGTCTGTGTGAAGTCGCTGGTCGAGCTGGACCGCAACAGCGCCCCGCCGTCGATGACGACGACGTGGTCGCAGGTCCGCTCCAGCTCCCCCAGGAGATGCGACGTGACCAGCACCGAGATGCCGAAGTCGGTGTGGACCCGGCGGATGAGGCCGAGCATCTCGTCCCGGCCGACGGGGTCCAGGCCGTTGGTCGGCTCGTCGAGCAGGACCAGCTTCGGGTCGTGCACCAGGGCCTGGGCCAGCTTGACCCGCTGCTTCATGCCGGTCGAGTACCCGCCGATAGGCCGGTACCGCTCCTCGTACAGCCCGACGTGCCGCAGCGTGTCCGCGGTGCGCTCACGCGCGGCGGTCGGCGGCAGCCCCGACATCCGCGCCATGTGGACGACGAACTCGGTGGCCGAGACGTCGGGCGGCAGGCAGTCGTGCTCGGGCATGTAGCCGACCCGTTCCCGGATCGCGGCGCCTTGGGTGGCGACGTCGAGACCGAGCACCGCGGCCCGGCCCTCGGTGGCGGGGGACAGGCCCAGCAGGATCTTGATCAGTGTGGACTTGCCGGCCCCGTTGGAACCCACCAGGCCGGTCACGCCCGGTCCGATGTCCAAGGAGAGCCGGTCAAGCGCGGTCACCCTCGGGAACCGCTTGCTCAGGCTTTCGGTTGCGATCACAGTCACGTCTCCGAACGTAGTGGCGCGCGCCACAGGAGTCGTCAGACCTGACGGCTGAATCCACGTCCGACTCCAGGCGTACGGACCCGTAGGGGGACCCCATGAAGGAGGACGCCCGCACCCGGGCCGACCGCATCTCACCGAGGTCCTGTTTTCCACAGGTCCTGGGCATCCCTTGACGCGATCACCCGTCGGTTGCCACATTCGGTGTCACGTTACGGACGCGTACCGCGACGTCGGCACGGAACGAGGAGGCGGCGTGGATCTGCGGGGCGCGCGCGAGCGCTGGGTGCGTACGGGTGGAATCGAGCTGTGCGTCGTCGAGTTGGGCGATGCGGAACGGCCGACGATCGTGCTCGTGCACGGCTATCCGGACAGCAAGGAGGTCTGGTCCGAGGTCGCCGCACGACTCGCCGAGCACTGGCACGTCGTGCTGTACGACGTGCGCGGCCACGGCAGGTCGACGGCGCCGAGGCCGCTGCGGGGAGGCTTCACGCTGGAGAAGCTGACCGACGACTTCCTGGCCGTCGTGGACGCGGTGAGCCCCGCCCGACCGGTCCATGTCGTCGGGCACGACTGGGGCTCCGTCCAGTCGTGGGAGTTCGCGACGGTCGAGCGGACCAAGGGCCGCATCGCCTCGTTCACGTCCCTCTCCGGCCCGTCCCTGGATCACTTCGGACACTGGATCAAGCAGCGGGTCGCGCGCCCCAGCCCGCGCAGGATCGGGCAGCTGCTCGGCCAGGGGGCGAAGTCCTGGTACGTGTACGCCCTGCACACACCGGCCCTGCCCGAACTCGCGTGGCGCGGACCGCTCGGCCGGCAGTGGCCTCGCATCCTCCGGCGGATGGAGAAGGTGCCGGCGGACGGTTATCCGACTGCCTCCCTCCCGCAGGACGCCGCGCATGGGGCCTGGCTCTACCGCGACAACATCCGCACCCGCCTGCGCCACCCTCGCGCCGACGCATACGCGCATGTGCCGGTCCAGCTGATCACGCCGACCGGGGACGCCTTCCTCTCGCCGGTGCTCTACGACGAACTCGATGCCTGGGTACCGGATCTGGTGCGCCGCACCGTGTCCGCCAAGCACTGGGTGCCGCGCACCCGGCCCGATCAGCTGTGCACCTGGATCAGCGACTTCGTGACGGCCGGAGAGGCGGCGGATCCGGCCCGGACCGCCCCGTCCGCCGTTACGGACACCGTGGCAACCGGTCGTCATGCCGACCGTTTCGGCGGGCAGTTGGTCCTGGTCACCGGGGCGGCGGGCGGTATCGGACGCGCGACGGCACTGTCGTTCGCCGAGGCGGGTGCACGAGTGGTGATCGTCGACCGCGATGCGGATGGCGCCGCCCGAACTGCCGCGACCGCGCTGCTGATCGGCGCTCCCGAAGCCTGGGCCGAGGTGGTCGACGTCGGTGACGAGCAGGCGATGGAAAAGCTCGCCGAGAAGGTCGCCGCCGTGTACGGGATCGTCGACGTGCTGGTGAACAACGCGGGTGTGGGGCTGGCTGGTTCCTTCCTGGAGACGACGAGCGAGGACTGGCGCAGGGTTCTCGACATCAACCTCTGGGGGGTCATCCACGGCTGCCGGTTCTTCGGCCAGCGGATGGCCGACCGCGGCCAGGGCGGCCACATCGTCAACATCGCCTCCGCGGCGGCCTATCAGCCGTCACGCATGCTTCCCGCCTACAGCACGTCGAAGGCCGCTGTTCTGATGCTCAGCGAGTGCCTGCGTGCTGAACTCGCCGGGAGGTCCATCGGTGTCAGCGCCATCTGCCCAGGCTTCGTCAACACCGGCATCACGGCGACGGCACACTTCGCCGGAGCGGATGAAGTGGAGGAGGATCGACTCCGCGAGCGGACCGGGAAGCTCTATGCCCGTCGCAACTACCCGGCGGAGAAGGTGGCTCACGCAGTCCTGAACGCCGTCGTGCACAACCGCGCCGTGGTCCCGGTGACCCCCGAGGCCCGAGGCACACGGCTGCTCTCCAGGATCAGCCCCCGGGTGCTGCGCGGGGTGGCGCGGCTGAATCCGCCCTTGTGAGGCTGTTCTGTGTTGCTCGTACAGCTAGCCATCTGCCCTGCCAGGCCGTCCGTTTATCACTGTCCGGCGTAACTCACCTTGTGCCCGACGCGTTTCGTGAACGGCGTTTTCCAGGAGGGGGCTTGGAGTGCCTACTCAGAACCTTCTGCACATGTGCCCCTTCGAATAGCATAGTTGATCAAATACCCCATAACGAGCTCCCCTTGTCCACAGGAACGCCAAAAAGCCTGTGGATAAGGCAAGTTGGCTGTGGATCAAACCCGTCCACTTGGATGAATGTGAAAACGTCGAGTGAAATCCAGATGCGGCGTGGGACGCGGAACGGCACTCTGACGGGATGGACGAACGCCGCACCGTCAAGGTGTCCAAGTACCTGTCCAAGCATCTGCGGCATCAGCCGGACCGGATCGGAATCAGTCTCGATCCTCAAGGCTGGGTAGCCGTGGACGAGCTGCTGAAGGCCTGCGCACGGCACGGGTTCACCATCACTCGTGAGGAGCTCGACCACGTCGTCGCGGTGAACGACAAGAAACGCTTCATGGTGGCCGGCGCCCTCATCAGGGCGAACCAGGGCCACACCGTCACGGTCGATCTCGGTCTGCCGCCCGCCGAACCGCCCGCGTACCTCTATCACGGCACCGTCGCCCGAGCGCTCGACGCCATTCGCGCGGAAGGACTGCGCCCCATGGCCCGTCACCACGTCCACCTCTCGCCGGACCGGGCGACGGCGGTGCGTGTCGGGGCGAGGCGCGGTGTGCCGGTCGTACTGGCGGTGGACGCCGGAGCCATGCACCGGGCCGGTCACGTCTTCCACGTCAGCGCCAACGGGGTCTGGCTCACCGACGGCGTGCCGCCGGACTTCCTGCGCCTGCGCGACTGACGCCGCACGGTCTCCCGCGGACCGGCACACGGGCCCGCCAGGAGCCCGGTGGCATATCCAGCCGCGGACACCCGGCAGGGCCTCCCGCACGCCGAGTCCGGTACGCGACGGCCGACCGCGCGGACTCCCGTGTGACGCCGCGGCAACTTGCCTGGCGGAAGGCCTGACTACGATCTCAGCGATGTGGCCGCTGGACCTTTGCTGCGGGCCCCGTGCGATGCGCCCGTCACGTGAGTTGCTTCAGCGCCTGGGTGGCGATGCGCTCGAAGACGGACAGGTCCGCTGCGAAGTCCGAGTCGGGGATGGGCCAGTGGATCACGATCTCGGTGAAGCCGAGCTCCTGGTGGCGGCCGGCGAAGTCGGCGAAGGCGTCCACGGACTGCAGCGGCCCGTTCCGGTCCGGGGTGAAGCCGGTCAGCAGGATCTTGTCGAGCTCGGCCACGTCCCGGTCGATCTCCGCGCACGCCTTGCCGAGCCTGGCGACCTGACCCCGCAGGGCCTCCATCGACTGCGCCGGCGTCCCCTCCTCGTACAGCTTCGGGTCGCCGGTCGTCACCCATGCCTGCCCGTGCCGGGCGGCCAGTTTCAGGCCACGCGGCCCGGTCGCAGCCACCGCGAACGGCAGGCGGGGCCGCTGTACACAGCCGGGAATGTTCCGGGCCTCGTCCGCCGAGTAGAAGGCCCCCTCATGTGTGACGGAGTCCTCGGTCAGCAGCCGGTCGAGCAGCGGCACGAACTCGCCGAACCGGTCCGCCCGCTCCTTCGGCGTCCACGGCTTCTGCCCCAGGGCCGTCGCGTCGAAGCCGTTGCCGCCTGCCCCGATGCCGAGCGTGATCCGGCCACCGGAGATGTCGTCCAGCGAGGTCAGCTCCTTGGCAAGGGTCACAGGATGCCTGAAATTGGGTGACGTAACGAGGGTGCCCAGGCGCAGGCGGTCCGTGGCCGTGGCCGCGGCGGCGAGCGTGGGCAGAGCGCCGAACCAAGGACCGTCGCGGAAGCTGCGCCAGGAGAGGTGGTCGTAGGTGTACGCGGCGTGGAAGCCGAGTTCTTCGGCGCGCTGCCACTTGGCGCGGCCTCCCTCGTGCCAACGGTCGACGGGAAGGATCACGGTGCTCAGGCGCAGGCTCATGCCAATGAGCCTATGCCGCACCCAGTCCTCGACTCGTCCCGGGCGGGGGCGGTCGGGGTCTGCACGATCCGGCCCCGGTCGACGCCTGGTTCGCCGGCGTGTTCGTGCAGCCGGCACAGGGCGGCGCAGGCGTCCTCGACCGGCGTCGGGAACGGATGCACCGGTGCGGCCGCCCTTCTGCAACTGGCGCCGGTGGTCCTTCTCTCTTGCATATGCCCATGGCATGTTTCGCAGCTCAGGGGCTCGCGTACTCAGATGTGCGACCCTGCGCACGCCCGTGCGGCTTCGTACGGGAGAATGGCCACGTGACCTCAGCTACCGATTACCCGCTGCCCGCCGTGACCCGGCTGATCGCCACCGACCTGGACGGCACACTGCTGCGTGACGACAAGACCCTGTCGGCCCGTACGGTCGCCGCCCTGGCGGCAGCCGAAGCGGCGGGGATCGAGGTCTTCTTCGTCACCGGCCGGCCCGCCCGCTGGATGGACGTGGTCAGTGCCCACGTCCAGGGACATGGCATGGCCATCTGCGCGAACGGTGCCGCCGTCGCCGACCTGCACGACGACGGCCGCCTGATCGAGGTCCACCCGCTGGAGCGGCCGGTCGCCCTGGAGGTGGTCCGCATCCTGCGCGAGGCGGCCCCAGGTGTCTCGTTCGCCGTCGAACTGACCACCGGCATCCACTACGAGCCGGCCTACCCGCCCTTCCACATGGACCCGGGCGCCACGGTCGCCGTCGCGGAGAAGCTCCTGCATGAGGACGCGCCGGGCGCGGGCAAGCCGGTGCTGAAGGTCCTCGCCCACCACCCCGAGCTCGCCCCTGACGCCTTCCTTCTGCTGGCCCGGGAGGCCGCGGGGGACCGTGCGTCGTTCACGCGGTCAAGCCCCACCGCCCTGCTGGAGGTGAGCGGCCTCGGCGTGTCCAAGGCCAACACCCTCGCGGCCTGCTGTGCGGAACGCGGCATCGCCGCGGACGAGGTGGTCGCGTTCGGGGACATGCCGAACGACGTGGAGATGCTCGGCTGGGCCGGCACCTCCTTCGCCATGGGCAACGCGCACCCGGCCGCACGTGCGGCCGCGACCGGTGTGACGCTGACCAACGACGAGGACGGGGTGGCGGTCGTCATCGAGCGGATCCTCAGCACCCGCTGACGGGCGGGCCGCCCGCAGCACTCGCTCCTTCAGAGCGGAACCTGCCAGATCACCGTCGTGCCACCGCCGGCTTCTCCCGGCCCGGCCTCGAACCAGCTCGCACCGCCCAGTGACTCCGCGCGCCTGGCGAGGTTACGCAGGCCGCTGCGGCGTCCGCCCTCGGGGATGCCCACCCCGTCGTCGGCGACCGACAGCCGGACCGCGTCCTGGCCGTCCGGCAGCACGGCGGTCGCGTCCACGCTCACGTCGACGCGTGAGGCACGCGCGTGCCGGAAGGTGTTGGACAGCGCTTCCCGCAGGGCCGCGATCAGGTTCTTCCCCGCGAGCTCTCCCACAAGGGAGTCGACAGGGCCGAGGAACCGGTGCGTGGGCTTGAAGCCCAGCGGTACCGCCGCCATGTTGATCTCCCTAAGCACCCGCGTCCGCAATCCCGAGGGCGCTTCGGCCGCCTCCTGCTGCAGGGCGAAGACGGCGGTGCGGATCTCCTGGATGGTCACGTCCAGCTCGTCGACGGCCCGCCCGACGCCTTCGCGCACGGCGGGGACCCGGGAGCGGCGCTGTGCCCCCTCCAGCATGATCCCGGTGGCGAACAGTCGCTGGATGACCAGGTCGTGGAGGTCCCGGGCGATCCGGTCCCGGTCCTCGTACACCGCGAGCCTCTCCCGGTCCCGCTGCGCCTCCGCCAGCTTCAGCGCCAGTGCGGCCTGAGCGGCGAAATGGGTGGCCAGCGTCCGTTCCGTCTGCGAGAAGGCACGGCCTCCCCGGGCTCTCGGGACGGCGAGCGCGCCGAGCACCCGTCCACCGCTCCGCAAGGGAAGCAGCATCTGCGGGCCGAAGTGGTCGGCCAGGCTGGTGATCATGCGCGGGTCGGTGGCCGGATCGCTGATGATGACCTCCTCACCCCGCAGGAGAGCCGCCACCACCGGGCTGTGCGGGGGAATGATCACCCCGAGGGAGGCGGACGGCTTGTTCCCCGCGACCGCCGCGATCTCCAGGCCGCCGCCCTCGGCGGGGAGCAGGACGATGCCCGCCTCGGCATCGGCCAGATGGCGCGCCTGTTCGGCGACGACGGCGAGTGCCTCGTCGGCGTCCCCGCCGGAGAGCAGGGCCGTGGTGACCGCGACCGATCCGTCGATCCACCGCTCGCGCTGCCGGGCGGCTTCGTAGGTCCGTGCGTGGGCGATGGCGATCCCGGCCTCTGTGGCGAGCACACGCAGCATGTGCAGTTCGTCGTGGCCGAACGCGTCACCGTCCTCCTTCTCCATCACGTAGAGATTGCCGAAGATCCTGCCCTGCACCCGGATGGGGACCCCGAGGAACGTCCGCATCCTCGGGTGACCGGGCGGGAAGCCCACGAAGCGCGGGTCGGCCTCCAGATCCTCCAGCCGGATGGAGACCCCCTCCTGGATCAGCGCGCCCAGCAGCCCGGTGTGCCCGTCGGGGGGCCGCCCGACAGCCAGGGCCGTCTCCTCCGGCACCCCGTAGGTGATGAAGTCGCACAGGCTCTCGCCCGGCTTGTCGACGACTCCGACGGCCGCGTAGCGGGCGTGTGCGAGCTCAGCCGCGGTCTCGCAGATGCGCTCGAGGGTGGCGTGGAGTTCGAGACCGGTTCCCGCGGACCTGGTGGCCTCCAGCAGCTGCGGCACGCGCGCGGTCAGCTCGGCGGAGCGCTCTCGCGGGCTGCTGGGCGTCCGCTGCGACGCTTCGGTGGAGTCCTTCGGGTCCGGCTCGGGCATGACCCGAGCCTAATAAGCATCGAATAGTCCGGAAAGTCGGGCAGAGGAAAGGGCACGCGGTCCTAGTAGGGCTTTGTTAGATCCTGTGGTGTGGTTCGGGGGTTGGTGCGGGTTGGCCGCATATCGAGCAGGCGCCGGTCCAGGTGGCCAGGAGGGT
>NZ_JBHVCT010000051.1:855-49502 GCF_042803195.1 Streptomyces sp. NPDC057428 | reverse complement strand
GCCTGAGGCGAAGCAGGCCGGCCGGAGTGCGTCCATGGCGGGAGGGGTCAGCCGACCGTCGTGCGGACGACGGGCGAGACGGCGCCGCCGCCGACGATCCGGAGGGCGTTCTCGCCCCGGATTCCCAGCTTGACCCGCAGGCTGTACTCGCCACTGGCGGCCGTCTTCATCGTGGCCGGCAGGGCGACCCAGCGCCCGCCCTGCTTCTGCTGAAGGGTGACCGGGGTGCCGGAGCCGATGTTCCGGGCAGAGCCGTGGATACGGAACTCCTCCCAGGCCGCGACATTGCGCGCGGTCGCGTACGCCGACAGGGCCGGGCGGGTCATCAGATCCTTGGCGCTGTGCCCGGACGGCGCGGGGACGTCGGACGAGGCCGCCGCTGCGCCCACCGCACCGGCCAGTGCCAGCGCTGTCAGCAGTGCTGCCGCGGACGCGCGCCTGAATCGGTCCATGGATGGCTCTCCTTCGTGCACGGCGTGATCGGCGGGACCGACGCGATGCGATCGACTTCGGGAGCGCCAAACCTAGACATATTTCACATAATCCTCACTATGGACACGCCGTCAGAATCGCAGGACCGCCGCTACGCGTCCGTGGCCCGCGAGTGAGTCGTCGGCGACGAAGGCCACCTCGCAGCCGTTG
This sequence comes from Streptomyces sp. NPDC057428, assembly GCF_042803195.1. Taxonomy (NCBI): domain Bacteria; kingdom Bacillati; phylum Actinomycetota; class Actinomycetes; order Kitasatosporales; family Streptomycetaceae; genus Streptomyces; species Streptomyces sp. NPDC057428. Next base: position 48,860 of record NZ_JBHVCT010000051.1, on the reverse strand, counting down.
TCCAGCGCCGCCTCGACCAGTTCGTCGACCACGTCCTCGCGCACCTGGCCGTCCGTGCCCGGGGTGACGTCGGGGCCCACCAGCTCCAGGTGTCCGTCGGTGATCCTGGCGGTCTGCTCGAAGTGCTCCTCGGCCGTGACCAGGCCCGCGCGCCCCTCTCGCACGGCCGTCCACACCTCGTCCAGTCCGCCGGCGAAGGAATGGCTGCTCTTGGCGTTGTCGAGCCGGCCGCGGATTCCCGCCGCGGCCTGCTGTCGCCAGTCGTCCAGAGCCGGGCTCAGCTCCTTGAGGAGTTCGGCTGGGCTCGTGTCCGCCGTGGTCCCTTTGGCGATCCGGCCGACGGCGGTACTCGCGCTCTCTCCCACGTCGTCGAGCAGGGAGAGCGCGGGCGCGAGGCCGACCAGGAACAGCGGGCGGGGATCCGTGGACAGAATCCCGCGCAGCTTCGCGTCGACCGAGCGCAGGAAGTTGCGCGTGTCCTCGCTGGTGTAGGTGCTCGGGGTGTCGCCGATCCGTTCCTCTCGCTGCGGATTGGGCGCCTCGTGCGGGGCCGTGAGCGGGAACCCGCCCTTCTTCTCGGCGTGCAGGCCGTCGTTCGTGCCCGAGAAAAGGGTGGCGTGCTCCGCGGAGAATCCGAGAACCCAGAAGTGCTGCGATCGCGCCTTGGCGGAGACGAGATTCCGGGTCAGGTAGCTGTCGCTGAGCACCACGCGCTCGGGGGCGGTGCGCGGCAACTGCCAGATCTGGTACTCGCCGGCGTCGGCGAAGATGACCAGCGCGTCCAGCGCGCGACGTTGATCGACCTCTTCCGCGGCCCGTTCGAGCTGAGCCTTCACGGCGGCCGCGGTCTCCCGGCTCACCCGGGGATCGGCCTCCAGCCGACTACCCGCCTCGGCCACCAGATTCCGCAGCCGTACGGCGTCCTGGGCGTTCTCCGGCGCTTTGCGGTGGGTGGGCATCGTCAGGGACAGGGCCGGGTACGGCCGGGTCCTGCGCAGTTCCTGCAAGAGGCCGGGGGTCAGGGCGTCCGTATCCATCGTTCCCTCCCGGAGGGTTCGGGGTGTGCGGTACTGGGGTCGCCCCTGCTGCGGAGCGGGTGATTCAACGAGTCAATTCATACCTTTTGTTCCTAGTATGAGCGAGTTGTTCCCCCTCTCCGCGGAGGTGCGTGCGATGGTCATGCCCGAGATCCCCGACTGCACCGTCGTGACGTGGCCGGCCGGGCGCACCGGCCCCGGGGCGAGGCGACCCCAGGACATCTCCGGCGGCTCGGGATGACCGCGAAGCCCGGGGGGCCCGCGGTTCGTGCCGCCGGAGGCCGGGCTGGGCGTCCGGTGGCCTGCGCGTGAGCGCGGCAGACGCGGTGACGGACGCGCTGCGCGATCTCCACAAACGTTTCATGGACGTACGTGAGGGCCAACGTGCTGATTACATCCCGGAGTTGACCAGGTCCGATGCCCGCGACTTCGGCCTCGCGCTCGTCAGTATGGACGGGCACCGCTACAGCGCGGGCGCCGCCGACACCCCCTTTACGATGCAGTCGGTCTCCAAACCGTTCGTCTACGCCCTCGCCCTCTCCTCGCTCGGCCTCGACGAGGTGGGCCGCTGGGTCGGTGCGGAACCCAGCGGCGAGGCCTACAACGCCATCAGCCTGGAGCCCGGCACGGGGCGGCCCGCCAACGCCATGGTCAACGCCGGTGCCATCGTCACCACGGCTCTGGTCCCCGACACTCAGCAAGCCCCCGCCTTCACCCGCATCCTGACCACCCTGAGCCGCTTCGCCGGCCGGAATCTGGACGTCGACGAGGACGTGTACGCCTCCGAGGCGGCCACCGGCGACCGCAACCGTGCCCTCGCCTACCTGATCCGCAGCACGGGGGTCCTGCCCGCCGATCCGGTGGCCGCCGTGGACACCTACTTCCGCCAGTGCGCGGTGCGGGCCACCGCGGTCGACCTCGCGGTGATGGCGGCCACCCTCGCGCACGGCGGCGTCAATCCCGTCAGCGGTGAGGCGGTCGTGTCCGCCGACGTGGCGGCTCAGGTCCTCGCGGTCATGGCCACCTGCGGCATGTACAACGCCTCCGGAGAATGGCTGCTGCGGGTCGGACTGCCGGCCAAGAGCGGTGTGTCGGGCGGTCTGATCGCTGCGGGGCCCGCCCGCTTCGGTCTGGCCACCTACAGCCCGCTCCTCGACGCCGCGGGGACCTCGGTGCGCGGCCGTGACGCGCTCGGCGCCCTCTCGGAACGCCTGGGGCTCCACCTCATGAAGAACCCCGCGCTGCCGGGGTCCACCGTCACGCTGGCGACCACCGCCGACGTCCTGCCCTCGGCTCCGGCCGGCAGGGAGGAGAGAGCGCTGAGGGAACGCGTCGGAGTCGTCGCCGCACAGGGTGCCCTCGACTTCACGGCGGTCGAGCGGGTGCTCCACGCCATGGACGAGTCCGGTCCCGAGCGTGCCGGTCCGGTCGTGCTCGATCTGCGGGAGGTGACGGGTGCTGACGCGGCCGCCCTCGCCTTGCTGCATGCGGGCCTCGCCCGGCTCGCGCGCGAGGGCCGGCGCCTGGCCGTGGTGGACCCGGGAGGCCGCCTCGGCCCGCCGGACCTCGTCCGGGGACGGACCGGCCGGGACCTGCCGCGCCACAGCTCTCGCGAGGAGGCGGTCGAGCACTGCGCACAGGACCTGGCCGGACCGGCGTGAGCCCCTACCAGACGGCCTCGACCCACTCGGGGTGGTCGATGAACGGGTTCCGGTTGTGCTGGAAACGGTCGAATATGACCTGGTTGCGGTTCTGCTCGAAGCTGTCCGGCGGGTCCTCCTGGCTCCACTCCTTCAGCACGGAGAGCCGGCCGATGTTAGGGGCCGAGCCGTTGTCGACGTTGTCGTTCGGCTCGAGGTCCGCGAACGAGTCGTCGCCTTCGTAGCGGACCGCCATGTAGAGGATCATCCGGGCCACATCGCCCTTGACCGCGTCGCGCGGTTCGAAGGAGTCGCCGTCCGTGAAGTTGCCGGGCGCGCCCGAGACGGCGCTGCCGCCGTTGTCGAAGTCCTTGTTGCCTCGGATCGAGTTGACCCCCACGTCCTCGGGGCGCAGGTGGTGGATGTCGGTGCCCGGACCGGTGGCCGTGCCGAAGTCGCCGTGCGACTTGGCCCAGACGTGCTCCCGGTTCCAGTCGCCGGTGTCGCCGCCGTTTCCGCTCTTCGCCTGCGAGCGTCCGGTGTAGAGGAGGATCACGTTGGAGGAGTTCGAGGGGTCCTGGTCGGTGACCTTGAGTGCGTCCCACACCTGGCTGTAGGAGAGCTTGGTCTGTTCGCTGATGATCGTGTGCAGTGAACTCTTGAGCGCGGCGCCGGTCTTGCCCACGGCGTCCTGGTAGTAGGTGTCGTCGAGGGCGGCGGCCGGTGACGTCGTTGCGACGCGTGTGGGGGTGGCGGCGGGCGCGGTCGCCGCGACGCCGGTGAGTACGGCGATCGAGGCTGCTGTCGCGAGCAGTGGACGCGCGTAGAAAAGGCGACGACTGGACATGTGGGGTGTCCTCTCCGGGACTGCGAACGGTGTCGTGAGGCCGGGCACTGCCTGGTGGCTCGGGAGCTTTCCACACGCACGGTGCCGTCGGGTGAACGTTGCGTATTTATCATGTGCAAGTCAAGTGGCATCTAATCCGCGTGCGCTGGGTCATCGGATGCGCGGAGCGCGCCCCGGCGCGAGAATTGCCGCAAGGACGAGGAGGCGGTATGAGCGAAGAGTCCGATTCTGTATCCGTGCCGGAGATCCGGGGCATCACTCCGGACCATCTGCTGCACACGGGCGGCGACGACGAACCCAGCGCGGAGGATCTGGTCCTCGCCTCGGGGCGTGACCTCAGCCCCGAGAACCTCGAGTGGGCCCGGCGCAGGCTGTCCCAGGAGGGCCGGTCTGCCATGGACAAACAGCTCCCGTAGGGCCGGCGGGATCTCCACCGGGCGGGCGGCGTGCTCGGCAGCGCCCGCCGCTCGGTTAGCCTGAACGCAACATGAACCGTTTGACGACGTCACAGGGCGAATTCGAGCTGGCCCGCTTCCCGGAGAACCCGCGCGACCCGTTCCGGGCGTGGGACGCCGCCGACGAGTACCTGCTGCACAGGCTGGACGGCGACGAGGGAAGCGAGCCCGTCCGTCCGTCCGGCACCGTGGCGGTCGTGGGAGACCGCTGGGGCGCACTCGCCACCGCGCTTGCCACCCACCGGCCCGTACAGATCACCGACTCCTACCTCACCCGGCGCGCGACCGAGGCCAACCTCGAGCGCAACGGCGCCGCCGCGGACTCGGTCCGGATGCTGTCGGCACGCGACACCCCGCCGGAGCGAGTGGACCTGCTTCTCGTACGCGTACCCAAGAGCCTCGCGCTCCTGGAGGACCAGCTGCACCGGCTCGCGCCCGCCGTGCATGCCGGGACCGTCGTCATCGGCACCGGCATGGTGAAAGAGATCCACACCTCCACACTCAAACTGTTCGAGCGGATCATCGGGCCCACCCGTACGTCCCTCGCGGTCAAGAAGGCGCGGCTGATCCACTGCACGCCGGATCCGGCCCTGCCCCGGACGCCCAGCCCCTGGCCGTACCACTACGACCTGCCCGACGACGTCGGTGTGGTGTCCGGGCGGACGGTCACGAATCACGCCGGGATCTTCTGCGCCGAGCGGCTCGACGTCGGCACCCGCTTCTTCCTGAAGCACCTCCCCACACGGAGCGGACCCGACCGCGTCGTCGACCTGGGCTGCGGGAACGGTGTCGTAGGCACGGCCGCGGCGCTCGCCAACCCCGAAGCGTCCGTCACCTTCATCGACGAGTCCTATCAGGCCGTCGCCTCGGCCGAGGCGACCTTCCGGGCGAACACCGATGCCGATGCCGCCTTCCTGGTCGGCGACGCGATGGCGGACGTCGCACCGGGAAGCGTGGACCTGGTCCTGACCAACCCGCCGTTCCACTCGCACCAGGCGGTCACCGACGCGACGGCCCGGAACATGTTCCACGGGGCGCGCACCTCGCTGCGGCAGGGCGGTGAGCTGTGGGTGGTCGGCAACCGTCACCTCGGCTACCACACGCAGCTGCGCCGGATCTTCGGCAACTGCGTCACGGTGGCGGGCGACCCGAAATTCGTGGTCCTGCGAGCCGTCAAGCGCTGAGTCCCCGTCCGGGGCGTGCCGCCCGCCCCGTACAAACTCCGCAGACAGGGCGCCATACTGGACGCGCCGGGGAGGGCACAGCAGTAGGGCCTTTCGCCCGGATCACGCTGGAGCAGGGTGCGGTGACAGGCACGCGAGCCCGGCGCGACCCGTACGAGGGGCCCTGGGCGGGCAGTGAGACAGACGGGGGGCGACGACAGGCGATGGCGGACACGAGGCTGATCCAGAGCCGCTACCGGCTGCTCGATCTGATCGGGCGCGGGGGCATGGGTGAGGTGTGGCGGGCGCGGGACGAGGCGCTGGGCCGCCAGGTGGCGGTCAAGTGCCTGAAGCCGGTGGGGCCGCAGCACGACAAGGACTTCACCCGCATCCTGCGCGAGCGGTTCCGCCGCGAGGCTCGGGTGGCCGCCGCGCTCCAGCACCGGGGTGTCACCGTCGTACACGACTTCGGCGAGTCGGACGGCGTCCTGTATCTCGTCATGGAGCTCCTGGAGGGACGTAACCTCAGCCAGCTCCTCGAGGACAACGAGCAGAACCCGCTGCCGGTGGCCGAGGTCGTCGACATCGCGGACCAGGTCGCCGACGCCCTCGGTTACACCCACCAGCAGGGCATCGTGCACCGCGACCTCAAGCCCGCCAACATCATGCGGCTCGACGACGGAGCGGTGAAGATCTGCGACTTCGGGATAGCCAGGCTCGGCCACGACATCGGCTTCACCTCACGCCTCACCGGAAACGGGATCGCGATGGGGACCACGCACTACATGTCGCCCGAGCAGATCAGCGGCGGCGAGGTCGACCACCGCAGTGACCTGTACTCCCTGGGCTGTGTGCTGTACGAGATCGCCACCGGGGCACCGCCGTTCGACATGGACGACGCCTGGGCCGTCCTCGTCGGACACCGCGACACCGTCCCGGAGCCGCCGCGCACCCGCCGGGCCGAACTCCCCGGATTCCTGGACCGGGTCGTCCTCGATCTGCTGGCCAAGGAGCCCGGCGAGAGGCCTGCCGACGCCGGAGACCTGAGGCAGCGCATCGCCGTGGGCCGTACCGGCGAGCAGCCGGCCGGCGGAAACGGCCGCCTGGCCCCGTCACCGGTACGGGGCCTGGGCCTGGGTGCGCCGACCCGACTGCCGTCCTGGACACGCCATATGACCACCGGACCCAGGGCCGCCGGTATGGCCGCCGACCCCGGGGCGGCGGCCCTCGACCACGCGGCCGCCCTGACCGGTTCATGGACCACGGTGGCCGGATCCGGGCTCACCGGCGCTTTCCCGCACGCCGGTTCCGGCCGCCCCGTCGCGTCGCCCGCGCTGCTCGCAACCCTGGCCAGCCGTCACAGCGCCGGCCTGAACCTGGGGCGGCTCGGCCACTGGGAGGAGTCCGCCGAGGCACACCGCGCGGTCGCCACCGGACGCGAAAACGCCCTCGGCCCCGACCACCCCGACACGCTGGCCAGCAGGTACGAGGCCGGATACGCCCTCAGCCGCTCCGGACGGACCGAGGACGCGCTACGCGAGTTCGGCAGGGCCGCTGACGGCCGGGAACGTGCCCTGGGCCCCGACCACCCCGAGACCCTCGCCGCACGGCAGGAGACGGCTTACGCACTCGGCCGTCTGGGCCGGCACTTCGAGGCCCACCAGGTGTACGCGGCCGTCCTCGCCTCCCGGGAGCGGGCCACGGGACCGGACCACCCCGACACCCTGCACTGCCGTCACAACCTGGCCCTCAACCTCGGCAGGCTCGGCCGCCCGGAGGACTCGTACCGCATGGCTCGCGAGGTCGCCGACGCCCGGGGCCGGCTCCTCGGCGCGACGCACCCGGACACCCTGGTCACCCTGTACGAAGTGGCCTACACACTGGGCCTCCTGGACCGTTGGACCGAAGCCCTGCAGATCTATCGCGAGGTGGCGGACGCCCGGACCGCCACGCTGGGAACCGACCACCCCGACACCCTCTCCGCCCGCTACGAGGTGGGCATCAGCCTCGGCCGCCTGGGGCGAAGCGCCGAGGCTCTGGAGCTCTACCGGGGACTGGTCGAGGACCGTGCCCGGGTCAGCGGGGCGGCCGACCCCGAGACACTTCGTGCCCGGCACGGCCTGTGCGTCAACCTCGGCCGGCTGGAGCGCTGGGAGGAGGCGCTCGCCGAGGCCCGTGAGGTGTGCGCGATCCGGGCCCGCACGTTGGGGCCCGACCACCCCGACACGCTCGTCAGCCGCCGCGAGGTGGCCGTCGGCCTGGGCTGGCTCGGCCGCTGGGCGGAGGCCCTGACCGACTACAGGGCGGTCGCCGAAGCGCGCGAACGGGTGCTGGGCGCCGACGATCCCGACTCACTCGTTGGCCGCAACGACGAGGCGTACTGCCTGGAGCAGCTCGGTCGCGGCGCGGAGGCCGCCGAGCTCTACCGACGGGTCGCCGACCTTCGCCGGCAGCGTGGGGCACTCCCGCTCCCTGATCCAGCCTGATCCCAACGAAAGACCCTAGGCGCCCCGCGCTCGGTAGAGGTCGCGGAGCAGGGCGATCTCGGCCCCGTGGTGCAGGATCTCCTGGTTGACCCACCAGACGGTGTCGACGAAGGGATCCTCCGGGTCGCTGCCGTAGGGATACGTGCTGTGGCCGACCGTGTCGAGAACGGTGTCGTCCGCGCCGAGAAGCGCCTTACGCCACGCGTCCGCCGATGCCTCGAAGTCCGCCACCGCCCCCGCGGCGTCGCCCACGACCCGGTAGTCGTCCCGTGTCATGCCGTGGCTGCCCGTGGTGTGGTCGGCGCGAAGGGCCAGCAGCTCGCTGAGGTGGCTCAGGCGCCAGGCGAGGGTCGTGAAGGGCGGCGGCGACGGATGCGGGAACGGTGCCGTGTCCCGTCCCCACTCGCCCGAGCCCGTCAGGAGAGCAGCGCCGGGACCCGGACCCGCGCTGCGCCGCCGGACCGACCAGCAGTCCGGCACCGGTTCCCACAGATACTCCGCGTCGGTCAGGACCGAGACCTCCACGACGGTGCCGTTCCCGCTGTCCGCCGCCGGCCCAGCCATCCGCCTGGTGAGCCGCTCGCACGCCCAGTCGAACTGTTCCAGCAGCGGAATCAGACGTGCGGGGGCGTCCATGCGGTCTCCTCGGGTGTCACGGGGCGTGAAGCGGTCAGGGCGAGCAGCCTGCCACAGCCTTCACCGCACCGCCCACGGGTTTCGGGCGTCCACTCCGAGGGCGCCTGCCCTCTGTCCAGGGACGATCAGGGCGTGTTACGAAGGGGCATGCCCGCAGAACAGATGTCCTCACCCGGCACACCCTCGCGCGCCGACTACGACGCGGTCATCGTGGGCGGTGGCCACAACGGCCTGGTGGCCGCCGCCTATCTCGCCCGCGCCGGGCAGTCGGTCCTCGTCCTGGAACGTCTCGCGGGCACCGGCGGAGCGGCCGTGTCGACCCGTCCGTTCGAAGGCGTCGACGCGCGTCTCTCCCGCTACTCCTACCTGGTCTCGCTCCTCCCGACGAAGATCGTCCGCGAGCTGCGCCTCGACTTCGCCGTACGCAAGCGCACCGTGTCCTCGTACACACCCGCCGTGCGCGACGGGCGGGCGACGGGGCTGCTCGTCGGCGGTGACGGGACGCGCGCCTCCTTCGCCGCGCTCACCGGTGGCGACCGTGAGTACGACGCCTGGCAGCGCTTCTACGGGATGACCCGGAAGGTCGCCGAGCGTGTCTTCCCGACACTCACCGAACCCCTCGTCACCCGTGAAGCCCTCCGGGCCCGCGTGGACGACGAGGAGGCCTGGCGCATGCTGTTCGAGGAACCCCTCGGAGCCGCGGTGGAGGAGAACTTCGCCGACGACCTCGTACGCGGAGTCGTGCTCACCGACGCGCTCATCGGGACGTTCGCCGACGCGCACGATCCGTCCCTCCTCCAGAACCGCTGTTTCCTCTACCACGTGATCGGCAACGCGACCGGTGACTGGGACGTCCCGGTCGGAGGCATGGGCGCGCTCACCGACGCGCTGGCCGGTGCCGCTTCGGCCGCGGGTGCCGAGATCCGGGTCCTGCACGAGGCGATCCGCATCGAGACGGACGGCAACCGAGCGGAGGTCACCGTCCGCTCGCCCGGCGGGGAACACGTCGTCGCGGCACGTACGGTCCTGGTCAACGCGTCGCCGCAGGCACTCACCGAACTGCTCGGCGAGAAACCGCCACCCGCGGCCGCGGGCTCGCAGCTCAAGGTGAACATGCTGCTCACCCGGCTGCCGAGACTGCGTGACCGCTCCGTCGACCCGCGCCTCGCGTTCGCCGGGACGTTCCACGTCGCCGAGGGCTACGAGCAACTGGCCGCGGCTTACCGCGAGGCGGCATCCGGACGCCTGCCAGGTACCCCGCCCTCCGAGATCTACTGCCACTCACTGACCGATCCCTCGATCCTCGGCCCCGATCTCGCGGCCCGTGGCTACCAGACCCTGACACTCTTCGGCCTGCACACGCCCGCCCGGCTCTTCGAGGCGGACAACGAAGCGACGCGCGCCGCCCTGCTCGACGCGACCCTGGCCGAACTCGACGTCCACCTCGACGAGCCGATCGCCGACTGCCTGGCCGTCGACGCGACGGGGAAGCCGTGCATCGAGGCGAAGACACCGCTCGACCTGGAGCGCGAACTGGGGCTGCCCGGCGGCCACATCTTCCACCGGGGCCTCTCATTCCCGTACGCCGACGGCGCGACCGGACCCTGGGGCGTGGAAACCGCGCACGCCAACGTCCTGCTGTGCGGCGCCGGCGCGGTGCGCGGTGGCGGGGTCAGCGGGGTGCCAGGCCACAACGCGGCCATGGCGGTGCTGGGCCGGTGAACCGCCGTATACGCCGCACCGGTCCGTTCAGGGAGCGATGCGGACGCCGGCGGCGGGTACCGGCCGTGACGTACGACCCACCGGCCGACCGGCGAGCGGGCGGCGAGGGCCGCCTCCGGGCAGTCCGTGCTCGCAGCCGAGGTGCTCGCTCAGCCGCCGACGAGTGAGAAGCCGAGTACGACGCCCGCCGACACCGTCACCTTGCCGGGCGTCAGATCACCTTCGCCGCTGCCGTCGTCGTGGCTGCTGTGACTGCGGCAGTTCTGCACCTGCTCGGCGTCCACATCCTTGATGTGGACGACGGGACCGAGGCGCGCTCCCGCCGCCTCCGCGTAAAGGGCGGCCTTCTCCCGCGCAGCGGCCACGGCCGCCTCTCGGGCCCTGGCGCGAAGTTCCTTCTTCGTGCGCACGTCGAACTCGACGCCCTTGACTTCGTTGGCCCCGGCCTCGACGACCTTGATGAGGACGGTCTCCAGCGCGTCGAGGTCGCCGAGTTCGATCACGAAGGAGGCGGTGCACTCGTAGCCCAGGAACGTACGCTCGCTGCTGTAGGTACACGGTGGCCGCGCAGGACCTCCCGGATCCGGTTCACCCCGCTCCGCGTGGCCGCGAAGGCCTCACCCGGCTTGTTCCTGGTCTGCGATATCGCCACCCGCAGGCGTGCCAGGTCGGGCGCGGCGTCCACGCTCGCCTCTCCGAACACCGACACGCCCCACGGGGCGTCTATGGACTGGGTTCCGTTCATGCCGGTCATCCAACCAGCAGGACCCGCTCAGTCAGCGGAAACGCTCCACCCGGTCGCCTCGATGCGGTCCGCATCGCCCGGCTTCCTCTCGTCGAAGAGCGTGCGGCGGCCGTCCCGCACTCTGAGCGCGTCCACGTACACACCGCGTCCGACGTACAACTGGTCGGTGGTATAACGCCAGCGAATCCGCACCTCCGTGCCGCGCCAGTCGCCCAGGTCTGCCTCCAGGGAGTGCCAGACGCGTCCTGACCACCCCGAGACCGAGCCGTCCGGGTGTGCGCTGGAGTTCCTGGGCCGCGCCCCCTGGGCCGGCACCGTGGAGAAGGGGACGGGGTGCCAGGTCGCCCCGGAGTCCGAGGAGACTTCCAGCCGCAGGGAGTCGGATGCCGGCTCGGTGTCCCACCACAGGCCGCAGCTCAGGACGGGATGCGATGAGGCGGGGCGCAGCGTGGGGAGTGTCAGTGTCGCGGTGGTGGCGCTCGCCATACCGGAGTACCACGCGGTGCCGCCCCGCGCCGGACGGACCGGCACGGCCCGAGCCATCCGGTTGGCCGTGGCCACTCGTGGTGCGCTTCCCGAGCGCCAGTTGCGCACGGGGTGCACGGAGTTGCCCAGGACGATCAGGAGCGAGTCCGTGGTCGGATCCAGGACCAGGCTCGTACCCGTGAAACCGGTGTGTCCCGCGGTGCGCGGGGTGGCCATCGCGCCCATGTACCAGTGCTGGTAGAGCTCGAAGCCCAGGCCGTGCTCGTCGCCGGGGAAGGCCGTGTTGAAGTCGGTGAACATCAGCTCCACGGATTCATCGGACAGGATCCGGGACCTGCCGTAGACGCCACCGTTGAGCAGGGTGCGGGCCAGGATCGCGAGATCCCAGGCGCAGGAGAAGACACCCGCGTGACCCGCGACGCCGCCGAGACCGTACGCGTTCTCGTCGTGGACCTCTCCCCAGACCAGCCCGCGTTCGAGACCCGACCAGGGCAGCCGGGCGTCCTCGGTGGCCGCGATCTTCGGCTTCCAGGATGCCGGCGGGTTGTACCGCGTCCGGTGCATCCCGAGCGGAGCGGTGATCTCCTCGCGGAGCAGGACGTCCTGGGTGCGACCGGTGATCTTTTCCAGGATCAGCTGGAGCGAGATGAGATTGAGATCGGAGTAGAGGTACTTGCCACCCGGCACGGACGCCAGAACCTCATCCCACAGCAGGCGGAGCTGCCCCTCCCGCGTCGGCTCCTTGTAGAGCGGGATCCAAGCCCGGAAGCCCGACGTGTGCGTGAGGAGCTGCCGCACGGTGACGTTCTGCTTGCCGCCTCCGGCGAACTCGGGGAGGTACGAGGCCACCCGCGCATCGAGTGCCAGCGCCCCACGCTCGATCTGCTGCACGGCCAGGATGGAGGTGAACAGCTTGGACACCGACGCCAGGTCGAAAACCGTGTCCTCGGCCATGGGGATCTGCTGATCCGGAGGGAACTCCACCCCGGTGTCCGTCTTCTCGTCGTACGCCGCATAGCGCACGGCCGAGCCGATCGGACGGTGCAGAGCCACGGTGCCACCGCGGCCGGCGAGCAGCACCGCGCCCGCGTACCAGGGGTGCGCGGGGGAGTCGGACAGATACTTCTCCGCGTCCGCCACCAGTCGGTCGAGCTGATCCGGCAGCAGGCCGGCCCGCGCGGCCGAGCCGCGCCGCAGAGTGGGTCGGCTCCGCCCTGATTCCATGACCGTCCCGGTTCCCGATGCCGCCCCCGGATCCTCGCCGCCCGCCGTGGGCCGCCCCGTGGCAACCGCCGGCCCCGCGGCCCCCGCCAGGGGAATCGGAGCCAGGGCGAGCGCCCCGCCCAGTGCCAGTATCCCGCCGCCCAGCCTCCGACGGCTCATTCCCCGGTCCGACACGTATCCGGCCATCCGGAACCCCTTCCCCTCACGTGCGAAAGCACCAGCGCGAAAGTAACTTTCGAAATCTCGTACGGTGATGAAACTTCCTGCCGAACCAGAGGCTACTGTCACGACCGCCGCCTGTGTCCCTGAGGGAACAAAAGAATCTGACGTGACGCCAGGTGCCGTGGCCCCTTCGCGTCACCTTCGCCCTGCTTCCTCCTCCGCCGCTCCGGCCACCGGTCCCGACGCCTGTGGTCCGTGGCCGGAGTCCCGGGCCCCGCCCCGCGTCATGGCGCACGTCGCCCGACCGCACGAGGGACGGACACCCGCAAACCGGCCTGCCGACACCGACGCGCACGGCTCTTGACCCCCGGCGTCCGGCCGCTCAGGATCACGCCATGACAGGTGTACACAGCAGCACAGTGGACGGTGTCCTCACGCGCAGCGCACGGCGCACCCCGGGGAGCACCGCGGTCAGGTACGCCGAGCGGACCTGGACCTACGCCGCGCTGGACGAGGCGGTGAGCACGGCTGCCGCGGTCCTGACGGCCGGGCACGGGCTGGTACCCGGTGACCGGGTGGCCTCGTACGCCCACAACTCGGACGCCTATCTGATCGCCTATCTGGCCTGCGCCCGAGCAGGGCTGGTACATGTGCCGGTCAATCAGAACCTCACCGGCGAAGACCTGGAGTACATCCTCGTGCAGTCAGGCAGCGCGCTCGTCCTCTCCGACCCGGCCCTCGTCCCCCGAGTCCCCGCCGGTCACCCCGTACGGGCACTGCGGGACGCCCCGGGCTCCCTGCTGGACGAACTCGACACGCCGCGCCCCTTCACCCCAGCGCGCGAACCCGGTGCCGACGATTTGGTGCAGTTGCTCTACACCTCCGGAACCACAGCCCTGCCCAAGGGCGCGATGATGACGCACGGCGCGCTGGTGCACGAGTACGTCAGTGCCGTCACAGCCCTGGACCTCAGGGGCACCGACCGGCCGATCCACTCACTGCCGCTCTACCACTCCGCACAGATGCACGTGTTCCTCCTGCCGTATCTCGCCGTTGGCGCCGAGAGCACGATCCTTGACGCCCCGGACGCCGGGCGGATCTTCGACCTGGTCGAGGCCGGGCAGGCGGACAGCCTTTTCGCGCCGCCGACGGTCTGGATCGGACTCGCCAACCATCCCGACTTCGCGATCCGCGAGCTCGGAGCCCTGCGCAAGGCGTACTACGGCGCCTCGGTCATGCCCGTGCCCGTGCTGGAGCGCTTGCGCGAACGGCTGCCGGAGCTGGCGTTCTACAACTGCTTCGGGCAGAGCGAGATCGGACCCCTCGCCACCGTCCTGGGGCCTGACGAACACGAGGGCCGGATGGACTCGTGCGGGCGACCCGTGCTCTTCGTCGAGGCGCGGCTGGTCGACGAGCACGGCAAGGAGGTTCCGGACGGGGAGGCGGGTGAAGTGGTCTACCGCTCCCCGCAGCTGTGCCAGGGCTACTGGGACAAGCCGGAGGAGAGCGCCGAGGCCTTCCGTGACGGCTGGTTCCACTCCGGAGATCTCGCGGTGCGCGACGCGGAGGGCTACTTCACGGTCGTCGACCGGTTGAAGGACGTCATCAACTCAGGAGGGGTGCTCGTCGCGTCCCGGCAGGTGGAGGATGTCCTCTACACCCATCCAGCTGTGGCGGAGGCCGCCGTGGTCGGGCTGCCGGATCCGCGCTGGATCGAGGCCGTCACGGCCGTCGTCGTCCTCCGCGGGGAGGCGTCGGAGACCGAGCTGATCGATCACGCCCGTGAGCGGCTCGCACATTTCAAGGCCCCGAAGCGCGTGCTGTTCGTCGACGAACTCCCGCGCAACGCCAGCGGGAAGATCCTCAAGAGAGAACTGCGGGGCCGGTTCTCCGAGACGGGCGCCTGACGCCAGGTCGGCGTGCGGTCCCACCGCCTTAGCCCGTTCGCCGTCGCAGGCATGACTGCTCCTCAGCTTCCGGCCCGGATCGGATGACCTGCGCAAACGAACGCCTGGAGGAAGGACCCCGGGTCCGGCTGGGTGACACACCTGGTGGTGCCACGTGTTGCGGCGGTGACGGGGTGTCGGTTGCCTCGGACGTGGGGCACAGCAGAGGCGCCGCGCAGTCCGGCCGGACCCTGCTCCCGTTGGAGGATCCTCATGTGCAACACACGCATCGGTGCGGGTATCTGTCTGGCCGTGGGTTCCCTTGCCCTCGCGGCCCCCGTGGCGGAGGCGGCGGACCCGGCCGGTGAACAGACCATCCGCATCAGCCCGGCGCACGCCTCGCCGGGCGCACAGGTCACCGTCAGCACCAGAGCCTGCGGCAAGGAGACCTACGGCAAGGGGACGTCGGAGGCGGGTGGCGCCTTCCATCTCTTCGAGGGCGACCGCAAGGGAGTGCTCGTCGGCGTGTTCGAGATCCCGCGGGGCACCGTGCCGGGGACGGACACCGTGACCGTGAAGTGCCCTCCGCGGATCAAGATCACGGACACCTACCGGATCACCGACCGCGCGCCCAGCGGGGGCGTGGACGCGGGCTTCGGGGCCCCCACCGACACGAGCACACAGCTCGCCCTGGGGAGCGTGCTGCTCGCCGGGGCCGCGGCCGGGGGAGTGGTGAGGATGCGCCGCAGGGCCGTCGCACGCGGCTGACCCCCCCCGCGCGGCTCCCGTCCGCAGGCCCTGGATCTTCCCGGCTCCAGGGCCCGGGGACTCCCACCTACCCCGTGAAGCAGAGGCACACGATGAAGACCGTGCCCACGAGCAGCCTGACGCCCCAGTCGTTCCCGGCGGTGAAACACCTCGTCTGGGCACTGGCGGTGGGGACCGTGCTGGTGATCACCGGACTGCGCGAGGACAGGCCGCCGCAACCCCCGGCCGTCGCCGCGGCCCCCGCGCCGCCTGCGGCTCCGGCCCCGGCGAGCAGCCCGGTTCGTCCCGCGCGGGCCGGGCCCGCGCTGACGTACACAGCGGCCGAACGCCCCGAGCCCCGGCGTCCTGCCCTCGTCCGTCTGCCTACGGCGCCGCCGGCACTCGTCCCCCGGCCGCCGGTCCGTCCGGCACCGCTGCTTTCGGCGAGGGGATTCCCCGTACCGGCCGGACCCACACCAAGACGGTGGGACGGTGCCCCATCGGCCTCCAAGAGTTCCGCCCCCGGCCGAAGCACTCTTGCGACGCCGCCCTCCGTCCGGCCGCTTCCGCCCGTGACACCGGTCCGCCTGCGCATTCCGAGCCTCAAGGTGGACGCGCCCATGATGAAGTTGGGTCTCGACGCTTCCGGAGCCCTGAAGCCCCCGCCCGACAACAATCCGGTGCTCGCGGGGTGGTACGCCGGGGGCACGGTTCCGGGTTCCGTGGGTACCGCGGTCACGGCCGGACACGTGGACACCCGTCTCGGCCCCGGAGTCTTCCAACTGCTGGGACTACTGCGCAGAGGTGCGACTGTGGAGATCATCCGGGAGGACCTGAGTACCGCGGTGTTCACCGTCTATGCCGTGGAGACTTACGGCAAGAAGGACTTCCCCGACAACAAGGTCTACGGATCCTCGACCCGGCCCGAGCTACGGGTGATCACCTGCGGGGGCGATTACAACAAGAAGTCCGGCTACCAGGACAACGTCGTGGTCTTCGCGTCCCTGACCGACTCACGCTGACCGCCTGACCGCCTGACCGCCTGACCGCCTGACCGCTGAGGGGCTCCCCGCCGACGTCGCTCCCTCCGGGCACTCACCGATCACGGTCCCGCGGGACGAGGCGTCCCCGGGTGCCTCCTCAGTCCTCCTCCCGGAGGTCGACGATCCGCCTGATCTTGCCCATCGACCGCTCGAGCGTCTCGGGGTCGACGATCTCCACCTCGACGCTCACGCCGATCCCGTCCTTCACCGCGGCCCCTATCGTCCGCGCAGCCGACGCGCGGTCGTCCATGCTGGCACCCGACCGTGCCTCGGCCCGCACGGTCAGGGCGTCCAGGCGTCCCTGGCGAGTCAGTCTCAGCTGGAAGTGAGGGGCCACTCCCGGCGTCCGGAGCACGATCTCCTCGATCTGGGTCGGGAAGAGATTCACCCCACGCAGAATCACCATGTCGTCGCTGCGCCCCGTGACCTTCTCCATGCGCCGGAAGGCGCGTGCGGTACCCGGGAGCAGGCGCGTCAGGTCGCGGGTCCGGTAACGGATCACCGGCATGGCCTCCTTCGTGAGTGAGGTGAATACCAACTCGCCCTCCTCCCCGTCCGGCAGGACCTCGCCCGTGAACGGGTCGACGACCTCCGGATAGAAGTGGTCCTCCCAGATGTGCAGACCGTCCTTCGTCTCGACACATTCCTGGGCCACGCCCGGCCCCATCACCTCCGAGAGCCCGTAAATGTCGACCGCGTCGATGGCGAACCGCTCCTCGATCTCCCCGCGCATCTGCTCGGTCCACGGCTCGGCGCCGAAGATGCCGACCTTCAGGGACGTGGAGCGCGGATCGACGCCCTGGCGCTCGAACTCGTCCAGGAGTGTGAGCATGTAGGAGGGCGTGATCATGATGATCTCGGGCCGGAAGTCCTGGATGAGCTGGACCTGGCGCGCAGTCATCCCACCGGACGCGGGAATGACCGTGCAGCCGAGCCGTTCGGCACCGTAGTGGGCACCGAGGCCGCCCGTGAACAGCCCGTACCCGTAGGCCACATGGACCTTGTGCCCTGGTCGGCCGCCGGCGGCCCTGATGGAGCGGGCCACCACATCCGCCCAGGTGTCCAGGTCGCGCGCGGTGTACCCGACGACCGTCGGCCGGCCGGTCGTGCCGCTGGAGGCGTGGATCCGTCGCACCTGTTCCTCCGGGACGGCGAACATCCCGAAGGGATAGTTGTCACGCAGGTCGGCCTTGACGGTGAACGGGAAACGGGCGAGATCGGCGAGGCTGCGGCAGTCCTCGGGCCGCAGACCAGCCTTGTCGAAGGCGGCCCGGTAGAAGGCTACGTTCTCGTACGCGTGCCGCAGCGTGGCCCGCAGGCGCTCCAGCTGCAGCGCCTCGAGCTCGTCGCGGCCGAGCCGCTCCCCGGCATCCAGCAGCGCCGTCATACGGATCATCCTCCCGCCGACAGACGACCGACCATTCGGTCGTTCCCTGGGAGCAGTAATTCAGGACGTGAGGCCTTCTGGCAAGGGGCGGGCGCCGCCTGTGGAAAACCCCACGGGCGTCGTCTGTGGAGAACCCCCGGCCCCCGCGGCTTCGCAGCCGGAGCGTTCAGCCGGCTCAGCATGAGTCCGCCCTGCCGCCCCCGAGCCGGACTCTGGGGCGGCAGGGCGGCAGGGCCGAGGCCGACGGCCCACGGGGCCGCCGATCGTGCCGGGTCAGACCCGGTGCAGCAGTGTCGCCATGACCTCGTACAGCGTTCCCTCGGGGTCCGCCGCCGCGTTCTCGGAACGCCAGGCCACGAATCCGTCGGGGCGCACCAGCACGGCGCCCTCGGCCGAGGTGCCGTGGGAGGCCGCCCAGTCGGCCCCCTCTTCGGACACGAGGTCCGCACCCGGGCCGGAACCGATGCCGAAGGCGTCCAGACGGACGCCCAGGCGCTTCGCCACCCCGGCGGCGGCCGCACGCCAGCCCTGGTGCCGGGCGTCGCAGAGCAGGACGAACGCCTGCTCGTAGAGGTCCAGGGTCGACACGCGCTCCCCGTCACGGCCGAGCCACATGTGCGGGGCGCGTGAGCCCGGCTCACCCGTCAGACCCATCCCCTCGGGCACCACAGGGGCAGCGGGGTCGCAGCCCAGGACGGCCCCCCGCGGATAGCGGTACCCGAGCGCGACCGCGAGCATGCCGCCGCCCTTGCGGCCGCCACCACCGGGGCCCGGCGATCCGGCGTACCCCGGGTGGCTGTGCTCGCTCGAACGGGCCGAGGCGCGGGCACTCGTGGCCTTGGCCACGGGAAGCCGCTCTGCCTCGTACGTCTCCAGAAGCTCCGGCTCCGCCGCGCCGTCGATCACGGCGGCCAGCTTCCACGCCAGGTTGTGCGCGTCCTGGATCCCGGTGTTGGAGCCGAAGGCCCCGGTGGGGGACATCTCGTGGGCGGAGTCACCGGCGAGGAAGACCCTGCCGGAGCCGTAGCGCTCGGCCACCCGTTCCGCCGCGTGCCACGGGGCC
The DNA here is from genome assembly GCF_042803195.1 of Streptomyces sp. NPDC057428. Classification (NCBI taxonomy): domain Bacteria; kingdom Bacillati; phylum Actinomycetota; class Actinomycetes; order Kitasatosporales; family Streptomycetaceae; genus Streptomyces; species Streptomyces sp. NPDC057428. The sequence goes on along the minus strand of NZ_JBHVCT010000051.1, from coordinate 30,131 downwards.
TTGCCCGTGATCTCGATGTCGAGATCCGGTGCTCCGACCGCGAGGCGGATGTGTTCCGCGCACCTCTCGTCGGTGAAGTCCTCCAGAGTCTCGCCCCGGTCGGGCTGCCACGGCGCGTGGAAGACCCAGCGTTCCTCGTTGTCCACCGGGAGGAGCGCCCCGTCAGCCTTCGGGTTGGTCAGGTAGCAGACGATGAAGCGCCGGTCACCCACCACCGCGGCGAGGCGCCGGGAGCGGAAGGTGATGCTCACGTTGTGGAAGAGGTCGCCAGGACCCGTCTGGCCGATGCCCAGCTGCTCCCGGATCGGGCTGCGGGGGCCGTCGGCCGCCACGAGGTAGTCCGCGCGCACCGTGCTGTGCACCCCGGTCTCCCGGTCCTTCACGACGGCGGTGACCCCGTCCGCGTCCTGCTCGAAGCTGATCAGCTCGGTGGAGAACCGCAGCTCGCTGCCCTGCGCCCTCGCGTGGTCGACCAGGACGGGTTCCAGGTCGTTCTGGCTGCACAGGCACCAGCCGCTGGGGCTGAACCTGGCGAGCCCGCCGCCCGGGTCGATCTCCTTGAACAGCCATTCCTGGTCGTCCCCGGTGAGCGAGCCGGCCTGCAGGATGCCATGGTTCTCCGCCAGCACGGATGCGGCGTCCCGGATCAGCTGTTCCGCACCCGCGGTGCGGAACACCTCCATGGTGCGGACGTTGTTGCCACGCCCGCGGGGGTGGGTCGAGGTGCTGCGGTGCTTCTCCACCAGCAGGTGGCGGATGCCGAGCCGGCTCAGGAAGAGGGACGTGGACAGGCCCACCAGGGACCCACCGACGACAAGGACCGGTACGCGATGGTCGACGTTCTCATTCATTTGTTGCTCCAGCTCGGACGCACTACGGATGCAGTGTCCATGCCCTCGCGGGAGGGGTTCGGCCGGGCTTCCGACGGTGCCTCACCTGAACGGTTCATAAATCTCGCGCCACCCGCACTCGCGTTCCACGATCAGTCGCGGGAGCGATGTCCGCGATGCGGTGGCGTTGCCACGCGTCAGTGGGCAGGGCCTGCGCCGCTTCCACCGATACCGCCTGATGACGAGGGGCCACGTGACGTGGCCGCCGTACCGTCTCGAAGGAGAACGAAAGATGACAGCCCTCTCGGAACGTATATCTCAGTCCGCCTTCGACGGTTCGAGGCTCCGGGTCATACTGCTGCTGGACCTGCACGACGGCGCCCAGAACCAGTTCCTCGAGGCGTACGAGCACATGCGCAACCAGGTGGCCTCGATCCCCGGACACATCAGCGACCAGCTGTGCCAGTCCATCGAGAACCCTTCGCAGTGGCTCATCACCAGTGAGTGGGAGAGCGCACCGCCGTTCCTCGCCTGGGTCAACAGTGAGGAGCACGTCGCGACGGTGCAGCCGCTGCACAGCTGCGTGCGTGACACCCGATCCCTTCGTTTCAGCGTCCTGCGGGAGACCGGTGCGGCTTTCGAGGGCACCTCTGAGCCCGTCAAGAGCCGCCTCCAGTCCGCGCCGCGCCTCGGTGACGGCGTCGTGCGCCACGCACTGACGTTCACGGTCAAGCCGGGCACGGAGGAGATGGTCGCGAAGATCCTCGCCGACTACGACTCCCCGCAGGCACGCGTGGACGAGAACACCCGACTGCGCCGTACCTCGCTCTTCATGCACGGCAACCGTGTCGTGCGGGCCGTCGAGGTGGAGGGCGACCTGATGGCCGCCCTGCGCCACGTCTCACGGCAGCCCGAGGTCAGGGCCGTGGAAGAGGCCATCAACCCGTATCTGGAGCAGGACCGCGACCTGAGCGACCCCGACTCCGCCCGTATGTTCTTCACCCGGGCGGCGCTCCCGACCGTCCACCATGTGACGGCCGGCCGCCACTCCTCGGCCGAGGTCGAGCGGCACGCGCTGTTCTACCAGGCCAAGGAAGGCTGCGGCATGGCCCTGGCCCGGCTGCTCGCCGGCCAGGACGAGGAGGCGGCGGACGACGTCGCGAGCCCCATCGAGAGCAGCACCATCTTCCAGCGCGACGACATCGTGGTGCGGCTCCTCGAGGTGAGCGGCCCGCTCGGCGCGCACCCGACGCAGGCGCTCGGCATCGGTGGTCACCGCAAGGCGGCCATGCTCGGCCGGCTGCTGGACGGCGGTGCGAACGGCATGCCGACGACCGACCAGGAGGCCGCCCGCTTCCTCGCGCAGGCCGAGATGAACCTGATCACCGACCGTCGGGCCACCGGTTCCTGACGCGTTACCAGCGACCGGGAGCACCCCGATCCGCCGACCACCGCACAACGTGCCTGGAGGAGACCAGCCATGACCACCCAGCGGCCTCGCATCGTGGACCTCAGCGAGACTCAGCCCAACCGCAGGCGCGGGGGCGACCTGCGCGCTCTGCTCACACCCACGGCGGTGGGTGCCACCAGCGGCTTCATGGGGCTGGCCCTCATCGAGCCCGGTGACCGCATCGGCGAGCACTACCACCCGTACTCCGAGGAATTCGTGTTCGTCGTGGCGGGGCTCCTCGAAGTCGACCTGGACGGGGAGACGTTCGCCATGCGGCCCGACCAGGGACTGCTGATCCCGCCGCACGTCCGTCACCGGTTCCGCAACGTGGGGGACGTGGAGGCCCGCATGGTCTTCCACCTCGGCCCGCTGGCCCCGCGCCCGGAACTCGGGCACGTGGACACCGAGGTCACGGAGACTGCCGAGCGCGGAGCCCCGCCGGAACGAACGGGGGCCGCCTCATGACACGGCGCGTCGCGGTAACCGGGGTCGGCGTCGTCGCACCCGGCGGCATCGGGGCGCCGGCGTTCTGGGACCTGCTCGCCAACGGCCGTACGGCCACACGCGGCATCACCCTGTTCGACCCGTCGCAGTTCCGCTCGCGCATCGCCGCCGAGTGCGACTTCGACCCCGCCGCCCACGGCCTGGACGAGCAGCTGATCGCCCGCTCGGACCGGTACATCCAGTTCGCCCTGGTCGCGGCCAGGGAAGCGCTGGGAGACGCCGGACTCGACCTGGAGAGGGAGGACCCCTGGCGCATCGGTGTCTCCCTCGGGACCGCTGTCGGCGGCACCACCAGGCTCGAGCACGACTACGTCGCCGTCAGCGGCAGCGGCGCCCGCTGGGACGTCGACCACCGGCCCGCCGGCGCTCACCTCGAAAGGGCGTTCGCGCCGAGCACCCTCGCCTCCGCGGTCGCGGAGGAGGTGGGTGCACACGGACCGGTGCAGACCGTCTCGACGGGCTGCACCTCCGGACTCGACGCGATCGGCTACGCCTTCCACTCCGTCGAGGAGGGCAGGGTCGACGTCTGCATCGCGGGCGCGTCCGACACGCCGATCACCCCCATCACGGTGGCCTGCTTCGACGCGATCAAGGCCACCTCGGCGAACAACGACGATCCGGAGCACGCCTCCAGGCCGTTCGACGCCCGCCGGGACGGGTTCGTGATGGGTGAGGGCGGAGCGGTCCTCGTACTCGAGGAGCTCGAGCACGCACGGGCCCGCGGCGCCACCGTCTACTGCGAGATATCGGGCTACGCCACCTTCGGCAACGCCTACCACATGACCGGGCTGACCAGCGAAGGCCTGGAGATGGCCGAGGCCATCAACACCGCCCTCGCGCACGCCAGGCTGGACGGCTCGCAGGTGGACTACGTCAACGCGCACGGCTCGGGCACGAAGCAGAACGACCGGCACGAGACGGCCGCGGTGAAGCGCGCTCTGGGCAACCACGCGTACAAGGTGCCGATGAGTTCGATCAAGTCGATGGTCGGCCACTCCCTGGGCGCCATCGGAGCGATCGAGATCGCCGCGTGCGTACTGGCCCTCAAGCACCAGACGGTGCCTCCGACGGCCAACTACGAGACCCCGGACCCCGAGTGCGACCTCGACTACGTACCGCGCACCGCCCGGCCCCTCAAGCTGCGCAGTGTGCTCTCGGTCGGCAGCGGCTTCGGTGGATTCCAGTCCGCCGTCGCCATGACCCGATCAGGCGGGAGGAACCCATGAGTGCCCGCACAACCCCGGCCCACCGCAGCTCCGTCATCACGGGGATCGGCGTCGTCGCCCCCAACGGGACGGGCGTCGGGGCCTTCTGGAAGCAGACCCAGGAAGGAGTCAGCGTCCTCGATCTGGTCTCCCGCGAGGGCTGCGAGAACCTCCCGCTGCGGGTAGCGGGGGAGGTCCGGGACTTCGACCCGGTCGCCTTCATCGAGGAGCGCTTCCTCGTCCAGACCGACCGCTTCACCCACTACGCCATGGCGGCCGCCGATCTCGCCCTCGACGACGCCCGGCTCGGCCGCGCCGACTACGAGGGCGCGCCGTTCAAGGTGGGCGTGGTCACCGCGGCCGGTTCCGGCGGCGGTGAGTTCGGCCAGCGTGAGCTGCAGCGGCTGTGGGGGCAGGGATCCCGCTTCGTCGGCCCCTACCAGTCCATCGCCTGGTTCTACGCGGCGAGCACCGGTCAGATCTCGATCCGGGGCGGCTTCAAGGGGCCGTGCGCCGTCGTCGCCAGCGACGAGGCCGGCGGCCTGGACGCGCTCATGCACGCGGCGCGCTCCATCCGGCGGGGCACGGACGCCGTCGTCGTCGGCGCTGCGGAGGCGCCGCTCGCACCGTACTCGGTCGTCTGCCAGCTCGGCTACGACGACCTCAGCCTGAGCGACGAACCGACCCGCGCCTACCGCCCGTTCACCTCGGACGCCTGCGGATTCGTCCCGGCCGAGGGCGGCGGCATGCTCGTGGTCGAGGAGAAGACGGCTGCCCTCGACCGCGGAGCCCGGGTCCGGGCCGAACTCGCCGGACACGCGGCCACCTTCACGGGCGCCGGCCGGTGGGATGAGTCGCGCGGAGGACTCGCCCACGCGATCGAGGGAGCGCTGCGCGAGGCGGGCTGTGCGCCGGAGGAGGTCGACGTGGTCTTCGCGGACGCGCTCGGCGTGCCCTCGGCGGACCGTGCCGAAGCCCTGGCCATCGCCGACGTCCTCGGCGCACACGGACGGCGCGTGCCTGTGACGGCCCCCAAGACCGGGATCGGCCGCGCCTACTGCGGTGCCCCTGTGCTGGACACGGCAGCCGCCGTCCTGGCCATGGAACACGGTCTGATTCCGCCGACGCCCAACGTCTTCGACGTGTGCCACGACCTCGACGTGGTCACGGGACGTGCGCGCACCGCCGAACTGCGGACAGCTCTCGTGCTGAGCCGAGGACTCATGGGATCCAACGCGGCCCTGGTGCTGCGACGTCCCACCGACACCCCCGTGTGAGAAGGAGCAGTACCGATGACCGCTCAACTGACGTACGAGGAACTGGCCGGACTCATGAAGAACGGCGCCGGCCTCACGGTCGACCCCGCCGTGATGGCCGACCGACCCGGCTCCGCCTTCGACGAGTACGGCCTCGACTCGCTCGGGCTTCTCGGCATCGTCGCCGCGCTCGAGAACCGGTACGGCCACCCCCTGCCGGTCGACGCCGACCGGTGCAAGACGCCCCGCGAGTTCCTCGACCTCGTGAACACCACCCTCGTGACAGGAGCCTGACGTGTCCGGACACACCGAGAACGAGATCACCATCGCCGCGCCTCTTGACCTCGTCTGGGACATGACGAACGATCTCGAGAACTGGCCGCAGCTGTTCAGCGAGTACGCGTCCGTCGAGGTGATGAAGCGTGAGGGGCAGAAGACGACCTTCCGCCTCACGATGCACCCCGACGACAACGGCAAGGTGTGGAGTTGGGTCTCGGAGCGCACCACGGACCGTCAGGGCCGGAACGTGCGCGCCCGGCGGGTCGAGCCCGGCCCGTTCCAGCACATGGACATCCGGTGGGAGTACTCGGAGGTCCCGGGCGGCACGCGCATGCACTGGCGGCAGGACTTCGCGATGCGCCCGGACGCGCCGGTCGACGACGCGTGGATGACCGAGAACATCAACCGCAACTCCCGCGTGCAGCTGGAACTCATCCGGGACAAGATCGAGCAGCGCGACCGGGAGCGGCGCTCCGCCTCGGTTCCTGTCAACTGACGCCCGGAAAGGCAGCCGGATGCACCACGCACTGATCGTTGCCCGGATGGCGCCCGAGTCCGCACCGGACATCGCGAAGCTGTTCGCGGCCTCCGACAACACCGACCTGCCCCACCTCGTCGGCGTCAACAGGCGCAGCCTGTTCCAGTTCGGCGATGTGTACCTGCACCTGATCGAGTCCGAGCGCCCCCCGGGACCGGAGATCGCCAAGGTGATGGAACACCCCGAGTTCAAGGCCATCAGCGACCGGCTGACCGCCTTCGTCAGTCCCTACGACCCGCAGACCTGGCGTGGTCCGAAGGACGCGATGGCACAGCAGTTCTACACGTGGCAGCGGGACGGTTCCGCCTGATGCACGCACGATCGCCCCGGGTCCGGCACCTGAGTGCCGGGCCCGGGGCGATCTTCGTCCGCCCGGGGGTCCGGGTTACGGCACGACGCACTCGAACGCGTGCAGGTACGCGTTGACCGGGTGGATCTGGCCCACCCGCAGGCCGGCGTCGGACATCCGCGTGACCAGGCTCTCCCGGGTGTGCTTCGCACCCCCGACGTTGAGCAGGAGCAGCAGGTCCATCGCCGTGGTGAACCGCATCGACGGGGTGTCGTCGACGAGGTTCTCGATGATCACCACGCGGGCGCCGGGACGCGCGGCGGAGACCACGTTGGCGAGCGTCCTGCGGGTGCTCTCGTCGTCCCATTCGAGGATGTTCTTGATGATGTAGAGATCCACCTCGAACGGGATGTCCTCGCGGCAGTCGCCGGGCACGATCCGGACGCGGTCCGCGAGCGGGCCACCGTCCCGCAGCCTGGCGTCCGCGCGCGCCACGACACCCGGCAGGTCCAGGAGCGTGCCGTGGACCGATGGGTGCTTCTCCAGCAGACTCGCGAGCACGTGGCCCTGCCCGCCGCCGATGTCGGCGACCGATGAGACCCCGGTGAGGTCGAGGAGCTCGGCGACATCCCGCGCCGACTGCACGCTGGACGTGGTCATCGCCCGGTTGAACACCTGGGCTGATTCACCGGCGTCCTGGTGGAGGTAGTCGAAGAAGCCCTTGCCGAACGTCTCGGGGAAGACGCTCTTGCCGGTGCGCACCGCGTCCTCGAGCCGCGGCCAGACCTCCCAGGTCCAGGGCTCCGTGCACCACAGGGAGATGTAACGCAGGCTGTTGGGGTCGTCCTCCCTCAGCAGCCGGGACATCTCCGTGTGGACGAACTTCCCGTCCTGGGTCTCGCTGAAGATCCCGTAGCAGCACAGCGCACGCAGCAGGCGCTGCAGCGGGATCGGCTCGGCATCCACGACGAGGGCCAGTTCGGCGGCCGACGAGGGCGTCTCGCCCAGGGCGTCGGCGATGCCCAGCCGCGCTGCCGCGCGCACGGCCGCGGCGCAGGCCGCCCCGAACGCGAGCTCGCGCAGACGCATGGACGGCGGCGGCGTCTGAGCGGCGGAGGCCGCCGGGTGCGCGGCGACGGGGGTGGTCTCGGGTGTGGGGCTCACGGTTGTCATACCGTCTCGGTCCTCCTTGTGCGGTCGTGGTCAGCTGTCATTCGGCACACATCCCGGCCGGGACGGATGTCCCGCACGTGTTGCTGACGAAGGTGTTGCCCTTGCCCGCGGTGTCGCGGTTGGCGAGGTCGGCCGGCTTGTTGCCGCGCACGAGGTTGCCGCTGATCTCGTTGTCGGTGTTCAGCGCGCCCACGAAGCTCTTGAAGAGCAGGATGCCGCCGGAGAGGGGGGTCGATCCGACGTTGTCCCGAATGACGTTGGAACGGACGATCGTGCTCTCACTGCCGGTGAGTACGATGCCTGACCCCTGGATCGCCGACAGGCGCGGGGTCGCCGGGCAGAACTTGTTGTTCTTCATGATCCGGTTACCGCTGATGGTCATCGCTCCGGCCGCGGGCTTGGACTCGTCGCCGACGACGAAGACCCCGCTGCAGTTGCCGGTCATCGTGTTGCCGTCGATCACCAGGTTCCTGACCCGGCGCGCCGTGACACCGATGCGGTTCCGGGTCACAGAGTTGTCCACGACCAGGGTCCCGCCGGTGTCGGTCGCCCCGCCCTCCTCGCTGACCGAGTTGGCGACGAAGATCCCTGCGTCACCGTTGGCGGTGGCGGTGTTGCGCCGGAAGTCGCCCCGGGTGGAGCGCTCCTGCGCGATACCCCAGGTGCCGTTCCTCGAGGCGGTCACCCTGCGGACGGAGAGCCCGTCGGTCCAGGACGCCCAGACGCCGCTCTTGCTGAACCCGGAGACGGTCAGCGCACGGATCCTGACGTCGTCGACGGTGTGCCCCTTGGTCCCGACGACGCAGATGCCGTTCCCGCCGGCCGCACACGCGTTGGCGGCCCGCGGGCCCCTGGCGGCCTCGGCGCCCTTGGTGGCCTTGGCCGGCTTCGTGGACTTCGCGGGCTTGGCGTTCTTCGCCGGCTTGGTGGCCTTGGCCGCGGGCGGCCTGATCACCGTGCGCTCGCCGGCCCCCCGCAGAGTCAGGCCCGGTGTGGTGATCAGGACGCTCTCGCGGTACGTGCCGGGCAGGAGGACGATCGTGTCGCCCGGCTCCGCGGCGTTCACCGCGCCCTGGATCGATTCGCCCGGGTGCACCACGTGATCACGGTGTCCGGACGCCGCGGTCGGGGCGGCCGCGAGGCCCAGCGCGGAGGCCGTGACGACGGTGACGGCGGCCAGGCTGTTCATGTGTCTTGTTCTCATGAGCCGAAGCTATGGGTGATCAATCGCCGTTGCCACGCATGGTGACCGTATGGATACAAGGCGTGCCTGAATGGCTTACTAGACCTGTTCGGCTCGCCACCCAACGTATTCGTGCAGCGGGTCCGCACCACTGCGGATGCCTCTCGCGACGCCTCCGGCCGGAGCGGGGGCCATGCCCGAGAGGTGCGTCGCGGGCCACCCCGCGGACTTCGACCGGCTCCTGTGATCGGCGGCATGCGAAGACAGGCCGGATCACCCTGCGCGTGCACTCCGCGCTGGACGCGGTCGGGCTCACCGCGGCCGTCGCCCTCGCGCTCACCGATGCGGGGATCAGCTGCAACGTGATCGCCGGGTTCCATCACGACCACCTGTTCGTTCCGTACGAGCGGGCGGCCGAGGCGGTCCGGGTGCTGGAAGCACTGGCGGCGGAGTCGGGCTAGGAGTGCCCGGCTCCGCAACGTGAGCCGGGACACGTAACATGGCCCCATGTCCTTCCTCCGCCGCCGCAGCGCCGCCACTCCCGCGGGCCCGGACTTCGACGTCCTGGCCATGGACCCGGGCGACTGGCCCGGCAACCTCGGCGCCGGTCTCCTGCCCGCCCCCGACGGGAGCTGTCAGGGCGTGTTCCTGCGCTACGACCTGTTCGGTGGACGCGGGCCCGCGATGATCATCGGCAACCTGCCGGAAGGATCACCGGCCCGCGAGACCGAGGAGGGGCAGGTTCCCTTCGAGGTCGCACAGCTCCTCCTCGCGCTCGAGAACGACGAGCCGGTCGAAGTCACCGGCTCCGAGGACGTGCCCGTCATGCAGGGCGACAGCCTGCTGATCGTGCGGCGGATCAAGCTCTCCGAGAGCCGGATCTCCTGCGTCCAGTTCGACCGGAGTGACGGGGTACTCGTCACCATCGCCAGCTGGGACCGTCCGATCACGGATGACCTGTACGCCCTGCTGAAGCCACTTCCGGCAGAGCTGTTCCAGCAGGGCTGAAACGTCCCTGCGCCGTCAGCAGCCGGGTCACCCGAGTTGCTGACGTCCCGAACCCCGTGGGGCCGCTGATGTGCCACGGGGTCCCGGTGCCCCGCCGCAGATCCTGCTCGCGGTAGCGCCGGCAGTCGCGGTGCCAGATGAGGATGCCCGCCATCCAGTGCTGCAGCTCCACGACATAACCCGCCAGGATCTCCCTGGCCTCGGCATCGAGACCGAAATCGTCGTACAGCACGGGGAGTTCCCGCTCGGCGACGTGCTGGAACTGGCGCATCCGCGAATTCATCAGGTCGTCCACGATCGCGACGCCGGTCGGATAGTCCACCCCGAAGAAGTTCTGCACGACCAGGACACCGTTGTGCACCTCGCCCTCGTACTCGATCTCCTTCTGGTACGAGAAGACGTCGTTCATCAGGCACGCGTAGTCGGCGGCCGCGTTCTCGAGGGACCGCATCGGGCCGCTGCGGTAGACCGCGTCCGGCACCTTCTTGCCGTGGCCAAGCCTGCACAGGCTCATGGTGAGGTCCGAACCGAACGTCGCGCGGCGCATCTCCATGTAGTCGACGGGATCGGGAATCCGGTTCTGTGCCTGGTTCGCCAGCTCCCAGAGCCAGCTCGCCGTCATCTTCTCCACGGCCTCGCGGAAGGTACGGCGCCCGCCCTCGTCCATCGGGCCGGCCGTCCTGAGCCAGAGGTCCGCGAGCCCCCGCTCCAGTGCGTTGACCGGCTCGGGCAGGGACGCACCGTCCAGCGGCATGAACATCGACAGCCGCTCGTTGGCGAGCCTCGCCCCCGCCAGATCACGCCCCCGGCCGTGCACCACCGGGAACCAGTCATCCCCGTACGTCCCCCAGGTCAGCCATCCCGACGACAGGTCCAGCTCGTCGGGGGTCGCATCGGGGTGCAACCCGGCGGCACACAGCGGCAGATCGGTCGCGACGAGTCGCTCCTCGTCCCAGATGTGCGAACCCGGCACGCCCGGCTGCGCCTCCAGCAGCCCCATCCGGTGCGACCACTCCACGATCCTGACGCGCGCGCCGTCCAGGTGCGGACTCAGTGTCGTGCTGAACGGCATGTCGAAGTCCGGCAGCAGGGACGGGCCCACGTGCTGATAGGGCACGTGCGTGTGGCTGCGCCGGCGCAGTGACTCGGCGCGGGGGGTGAGCCGGATCGAGCCTGCGGCCATCCCGAAGCCGGGCACGCTCTGTCCGGCTCCGCCGCCGTTCATGTAGCGGCTGGAGCGCATGTGCCACTCGTGGCCGCCGGACTGCCAGTCCTGGAGCCCCTTGACGTACGCGAGAACCGCCACCGTCTCGTCCGCGGTCAGCCCCTTCTCGGCACACAGGGGCCCGAGTTCGGTCAGGGCGGTGTTCTCGAACTGCTGCAGGCGTGACGTCAGCAGGTCGTTGACCGCCTCGGCCGCCTCCTGCGTGGAGCAGCCCAGGAACCGCTCCAGGACCAGTACGCCGTTGCTGTTCTCGCCCTCGTCCTCGACCTCGCGCTGGTACGAGAAGAGGTCGTTGCGCAGATGCACGCCGTCGGAGAACGCGTCGCTCAGGACCCGCAACGCACGTGCGTCGGCCACCGATGCGGGGACCTCGGCGTTCGCGGCGTACTCCACCAGCCCGGCCGACCAGGGCGCCCCGCCCACCTTGCGGCGCATCTCGATGTATTCGACAGGGTTGGCGATACGCCCCTCGTTGATGTTCGCGAGCTCCCAGAGGGACTCGTTCAGAAGGTTCTCCGTCGCCTCGGCGAACCGGGCCCGCCATGCGTCGGACATGCTCGGCACGGTCCGCGCCCACAGGTCCGCGAGGCCCGCCTCGACGGGGTTTGTCGGTTCGGGCGTCGCGGCGCCGCGACGCATCGGCATGAAGGCGGGGAGCCGGTCCAGGTACCGCTTGCCCCCCTCCCTGTCCGGCGTGCGCTTGAACAGCTCCAGGAAGTGGTCGTCGAAGAAGAAGACCCACACGTACCAGTCGGTGACGAGGGAAAGCGCCTCGGCCGAGCAGTCGGGGTGGGTGTACGCGCAGAGCAGGGCGTAGTCGTGGGACTCGAGGTCCTTCTCCTCCCAGATTCCCGAGCCCTCCAGCATCCCCATCCCGCGTGCCCACTCCCGTGTGTGGGTCCGGGCCGTCTCCAGATGTGGATTGAGACGCGCCGGGTACGGCACGTAGAAGTCCGGCAGTGTGAAGGGCTGTGCCATGTGTGCGTCCGGCCTTTCGGAGAACTCCGCGTGCTCCACGCGGATCTGTCCTGTCGGCGCCAGCACTACCCCTCGGCCATCCGGGGCACGCACGCCGGGAAATAGTCACACAAACTCAGGTGTGGTTGCACACTGCACTCTTGACTCACCAACACCTTGCGTCACAGAGTGTGCGCCGACAGACGAACGCGGAGAGCGCTCCCGGGGCACTCCGCGACCGACCGGCCCAAGAAGGGTTGTCATGACGTCGAAGCAGAGGACCAGACTCGCGCTCGCACTGACCGCGGCGGGGGCGCTGAGCGTGGCGCTCCTCTCCCCGGCGGCCGCCGGCGCGGACACCGTACGGCCGGAATGTCCGCGCAGCCTGTCCTGCGACTGGGTCCCCGCCGCCTACCAGCAGACCGGTGACCCCGCTGACAAGGACACGTACGGCAACTACGACACCGCGGAACGCCCGGCCGGCAACCAGGTCAAGTTCATCGTCCTGCACGACACGGAGGAGGACTTCGACACCACGCTGAAGATCTTCCAGAACCCGCTCAACCAGACCTCGGCGCACTACGTGGTGCGTTCGTCCGACGGTCACATCACTCAGATGGTGAAGAACAAGGACGTCGCCTGGCAGGCAGGCAACTGGTATCTCAACACGCACTCCATCGGCATCGAGCAGGAGGGAGTCGCGACCGAGGGCGCCAAGTGGTACACCCCCGAGATGTACCGCTCGACCGCACGTCTGGTGCGGCACCTGGCGGCCAAGTACGACATCCCCCTCGATCGGCAGCACATCATCGGGCACGACGGCGTCCCGCCCACCAGCGCGGCGGGGACGAAGAACATGCACTGGGATCCGGGCCCGTACTGGGACTGGAACCGCTTCATGGCCCTGCTCGGCAGGCCCAGCGTGCCGAGCGCGCCCAGGACCGGCGAACTGGTCACCGTCAGCGCGGACTTCACCAAGAACCAGCAGGAGTTCCGGGACTGCGAGAAGGGCGTGGACCTGCCCCGCCAGGGGAGCAGCGCGGTGCCGCTGCACACGGAGCCGTCCGCGGACTCACCGCTGTTCTCCGACCCCGGACTGCACCCGGACGGATCCCCCGGCACGAACTGCGCCGCCGACTGGGGCAGCAAGATCAGTGCCACCCAGCAGGCTGTCGTCGCCGACCGTGCCCCCGGATGGACGGCGATCTGGTGGTACGGACAGAAGGCATGGTTCAGCACCCCGGACAGGGCCCGGGTCACCACCCCCACCTCGGGCACGGTCGTCCGCCCGAAGGCGGGCAAGACCGAAGTGCCGGTGTACGGGGTCGCCTACCCGGAGAAGGGGGAGTACCCCGCGGACTTCGTGAAGCCGAGCGTCGGCACCCCGCTCGTGTACACCATCAAGGAGGGGCAGGCGTTCCCCGGCGGCGGAGAGGCGCCCACCGGCTACTACTACGCCCCGACCATCGACGGGTCGAAGCCGTACGACCACACGTACTTCGCGGGCGCCCAGAAGTACGTGACGGTGCAGATCGGCCATCGGATCGGCTTCGTGAAGGCGTCCGACGTCGATGTGGTGCGAGCGCGCTCGTGAGCCGCGACTGAGGGCACATCGGCGCGCTGCGGGACCCGTGTGTCGGCACCGGTCCCGCAGCGCGTCCCCCCGTTCGTCAGGCCGGTCGTCCCGGCGTGGTCAGCGTGTTCCCACCGCGGCGCGCACGGCCCGCCGCGCCATCGCGCAGTCGTCGTGCAGCCTGCGCAGCAGGAGCCGCTGCTCCTCGCCCGAGGACAGTGCGCCCTGCCGTGCCTGGCCGCCCCCGGACGGAGCGCCCTCGCGCATGGCCCGCTGCACAGCCGTCTCGTACGTACGGATCTCGCGGGTCAGCACGATCATCAGGTTGATCAGGAAGGCGTCGCGGGCCGCTGCGCCCGAGGCCTGCGCGAGCTGGCTGATCTGCCGCCGGGACGCCGGAGCGTCACCGAGTACGGCCCAGAGCGTCGCGAGGTCGTACCCCGGGAGGTACCATCCCGCGTGCTCCCAATCGACCAGCACCGGGCCGGTGGGAGGGAGCAGGATGTTCGACAGCAGTGCGTCGCCGTGGCAGAACTGGCCCATTCCCTGACGGCCACCGGCGTGCGCCAGGCCGTGCAGCAGCTTCTGCAGGTCGCCCAGGTCGCGGTCCGTGAAGAGGCCCAGCTCGTGGTAGCGGGCGATGCGCGAGGCGTAGTCGAGCGGGGCGTCGAACAGCCCCGCCGGAGGCCTCCACGCGTTGATCCGGCTGATCGCTCCCAGAACGGCTCGAAGGTCCGCGCGGGGCGGCGCCTCCGCAGGGTGCCTGGTCAGCGCCGCGACGCGGCCGGGCATCCGCTCGATCACCAGGGTGCAGTTCTCCGGGTCGGCGGCGATGAGCCGCGGGGCCCGGACCGGCGGGCGGTGCCTGACGAACGCGCGGTATGCCGCTATTTCGTGCCGGAACCTCTCCGTCCATGCCGGGGAGTGGTCCAGTAAACACTTGGCCACCGCGGTCGCACGGCCGGTGGTTCCCACGATGAGTACCGAACGTCCGCTGCGGCGCAGCACCTGCACCGGGTTGAACTCCGGGCAGATGCGGTGCACCGAGGCGATGGCCATTCTCAACTGAGCGCCCTGGGCGCCCGACAGGTCGAGCCGTCCGCTGAGCGCCTGGGTGCCCGGTCCCGCCGCCCGTCGGGTCCGACCCGCGGCGGACGCCGGTGACGCGGCGCGGGGGTCGAGATACGGACCGCCGCCCGTCCCGAAGGGACGGAGCGGCCGGGGCGGGACGGACACGGAGGACGATGCTGTGTACATGGGCTAGACAGATCCCTTCGTGCGCCGACAAGTTACGTACGCCGCCCCGGCCGGCGGCCGTTCGGCACCCTGGGGAGTACCTAGGGCTGCCGGGCGGGGTGGCGCTTTCCTACCTGACACCGCGGCGCGGGTGGCACAACATCTGGCGACCCCTGGCGAAGCATGGCGAATATTCGCCCGGCATCCGCCGGGGGGCTAGGGTCAAGTCAGCCGAGAACCTGGGGGCTTGACGTGACCGGAGAACCCAACACCCGCCTATCTGACCTGTTCGGCCTGGCCGGCTGGTCCAAGGGCGAACTCGCGAGAATGGTGAACAGGCAGGCGGCGGCCATGGGCCACCTCCAACTGGCCACCGACACCTCGCGGGTACGGCGCTGGATCGACATGGGGGAGTCCCCCCGGGATCCCGTGCCGGAAGTGCTGGCAGCCCTGTTCACCGAGCGGCTCGGCCGTGTCGTGACCATCGAGGACCTCGGGTTCGGCCGGCGCGGGCGTGTGGGGAAACGGCAGAAAGACGGGACGGAGAACAATCCCGACGGATTGCCGTGGGCGCCCGAACGGACGGCAGCGGTCCTCACCGAATTCACGGGAATGGACCTCATGCTCAACCGACGCGGCTTGGTGGGCGCGGGCGCCGCGCTCGCCGCCGGCTCAGCTCTCACCGGCGCCCTGCACGACTGGCTGAACTCCGAGCCCGCCCCGGCGGCCCGGACCCGCCCCAGCGATCCCCTGTACGCGGACAACGCCGGTTTCGACCGGTACGAGGCCGCCCCCATCGGGTCCGAGGAGATCGAGGCTCTCGAGCGCTCGGTCGAGGTGTTCCGAGCGTGGGACGCCTCCCGGGGCGGTGGACTTCAGCGCAAGGCGGTCGTGGGCCAGCTCAACGAGGTGGGTGGCATGCTCGCCTACCGACACCCCGACCATCTGCAGCGCCGCCTGTGGGGCGTCGCGGCCAACCTCGCGGTGCTCGCAGGCTGGATGTCCCACGACGTCGGCCTGGAGCCCACCGCCCAGAAGTACTTCGTCATCGCGGCCCACGCGGCGCGCGAGGGCGGCGACCGTCCGCGCGCGGGAGAGGCGCTGTCCCGCGCCGCACGTCAGATGGTCCACCTGGGACGGCCCGACGACGCGCTCGACCTCATGAAGCTCGCGAAGTCGGGGTCCGGGGAGGAGACACTGCCGCGCACCCGCGCGATGCTGCACACGATCGAGGCATGGGCGCAGGCTTCGATGGGCCACGGCCAGGCCATGCGGCGCACCCTCGGTGAGGCCGAGGAACTGTTCGTGTCCGACAAACGCGATGTGCCGGCACCCAGCTGGATGCAGTTGTTCGACGAGGCCGACATGCACGGGATGCAGGCCCTGGCCTTCCGTACGCTGGCCGAGCACGACCCGCGCGCGGCGAGCACGGCCCAGCGCCACGCCAAGCAGGCGCTGGAGCTTCGGATAAACGGTCGCCAGCGGTCCAAGATCTTCGACTACATCTCGCTCGCCTCGGCGTGCTTCATCGGCGACGACCCGGAGCAGGCCGACCGCTACGCACGCCTCGCCCTGGTGTCGATGGGGGAGACCTCCTCGCACCGCACCTGGGACCGGCTGCGCGAGATGTACCGGCTCACCGGCCAGTTCGCGGGCTACGCCAAGATCGAGGATCTGCGTGCGGAGATCGAGCTCGCGCTGCCGCCGAGCCCCGTCAAGAAGAAGGCGAGAGGGTCGCAGATCTGACACACCGCGGCCGCCGCAGAGCTAGGGGCGTCTCAGCGCCCAGCCCGTCGGCGGGAGTACGTGGACACAACGGTTCCCCAAGAGCATGCCGCTGCTTCAGGCGTGCCTCACGCCTTTACGCGCGCGACCAACACACATGCGTCGTCGAGCCGTTCACCAGAACCGAGCTCCTCGACGACGATTCGCACGCAGTCCTGCGCCGTGCGTGCGTGCCCGAAGCGGGGTGCCAGGTCCAGAAGCGTGTCCGGGCCCGCACCCCGGACGGCGTGCCGTGTCAGTCCGTCGGTGTACAGGACGAGGGTGTCGCCCGGCAGCAGGGCCACCTGGTCCTGCTCGTAAGTGACCCCGGTCGCCGCACCGAGGAGCACCCCGTCCGGCGCGGGCAGAGGACGTCCCACTCCGTTGCGGAACAAGAGCGGTGCGGGGTGCCCCGCCTGTGCCCAGGCGAGGGTGCCGGTCGACGGATCGAAGCGGCAGCACACGGCGCTGCCCAGGGCGGGCTGAGCCGAACATTCGATCAGCTGGTTCAGATGCCCCATCATGGCGCCGGGGTCGATTCCGGCTACGGCCATGCCGCGCAGCGCGCCGAGCAGCATCGTCATCGAGGAGGTGGCAGGAATGCCGTGACCGGTCAGGTCACCGACGCTGAGGAGGGTCTTTCCGTCCGGAAGCGGCAGGGCGTCGTACCAGTCGCCGCCGATGAGGTTGCTCGCGTCTGACGGGAGGTAGTGGGCGGCGATGTCCAGCCCGCTCGCCTCCCGGCCGGATATCGGCAGTGAACCATGCCAGGTAGGGAGGACAGCCTCCTGGAGTTCCACCGCCATCCGGTGTTCCGCCCGTGCACGCTGCTCGCGGCGACGCAGCGTCTCCTGCGTCCTGTCCACGGTGTGCCGACTCCGCCGCAGCCGGCTGACATCGCGCAGGACCGCCCACATCGAAGCAGTGCAGCCGTCGGCGTCGAGGACGGGTTCACCCATCATGTGCAGAGTGCGCATGCCGCCGTCGGGCAGCAGGATGCGGAATTCGCCGTCTATCGGCCTGCCGTCCACGAGGCAGTCCGTGACCATCGACGTCAGCAGGGGCTGATCCTCGGCGAGAAGCACGGATGGCAGTTCGTCCAGCGACAGTGCTCCTCTGCCCGGGTCCCTGCCGAAGATCGGATACAGCTCGTCGGACCAGCTGACCTCGTCCGTCAGCAGGTTCCATTCGGCGCTGCCCACCCTGCTCAGCAGCGAGTCCGCGAGGGGGCCGGGAGCTGACTCCCGGCAGGAGTCCTGAGCCGTCTCGGCGTCCGTCGGGCGCGGAATGCCGTCCCGTAGCTGTCCCAGGTGCTCGCCGAGGTCGTCGAGCTGGTGGACCGCGAGTTCACAGAGTGCTCGCTGCCAGCGCAGCTGAGGATCGTCGTCGTCGATCACGGAGGTGTCCCGGCGCACTGCGTCCACGTCGCCGCGCAACCGCAGGGCCCGGTGGATGAGGGCGTCGACGGCATCCCGCTCGGGCGGCTGTGGGGCGGAGCGGTCCGCGAACAGATGGGACGGCATCTGGTACTCCGATACAGGCGGTGCGGCCGGTTCGTGGGGGTGGACCGAACACGACTGTTGCACAGGGCGAGGGAGGCCGTAAGGGGTTTGGCAACACTCGATGGGTTGTTGCTTCCGGCATATGCCGTCGGCGGAGTGGGGCGGGGGTCCGCCGAACACCCTTGCCCCTGGTGCGTAGTTGACGCAACTCGACCGGCGCGATCAGCCCGGCGTGCGCCCGCGCGCGCGGCTCTCGCGCGGCTCACCGGCGTCCGAGCAGGGGTTATGCGGCGTTGTGCGGCGTGATCGGTCAAGGCCCTGGGATGCCGATCGCGCCCCGGGTTCGATGACGTGTTCCAGGCAGCGGGCGCATGTTCGTCGAGTGACAGTTCGAAGAGCTGCCTCAAGATGTGCACGGGCCCCGGGGTGCGGGAATGGGGTCACCCCTCCTCGTGTTGTGAGGGTCAGAAAGAAAACGATACCCATTCCCATGCGGGAGTGGGGTCGGCCATCCCGTCTGGAGGCCCCATGGCACGCAGTGAGACCAGGCCCGTCGTCCAGCTCCGGTCGACCGCCGGAACCGGCCACACCTACGTGACGCGCAAGAACCGGCGAAACGACCCGGACCGGCTGGAGCTGCGCAAGTTCGACCCCTCGGTCGGCCGTCACGTCGTGTTCCGTGAGGCCCGCTGACCAACGGTGAAACGCCGCTCCCTTTCGGTCGGCACAGCCTCCTGGTCTGCGTCGACCGTGGCGTGGATCACATGAAGGAATGCGGATTCACGGGAACGGGAGCTGGTGGTTTATCGTTCACCTATACGTGGGCGTGAGTGACGGAGCCCGCCACCAACGGCGACCCGTCCCCGCTGCACGCAGAGACCGCCCCGGCTGGATTCCCCCGATCCGGCCGGGGCTTCCTCGTTCCGCCCGTCATGCGCCCCGGGTGCCGTCACGTGGTCCGCGTGAGGTCCGCCGCGTAGTACTCGATGGCCGGCCGGTAGCGCCGCACACGCTCACTGTCGCTCGTCGCCGCCACCAGTCGCAACAGGATCTGCATCGCCTCGTGGTGCTCGCCCGTGTTGTACAGCGCCATGGACAGGAAGGTCCGCAGCGCGCCGTCGTCCGGGAACTCCTCCACCCCGCGTCGCAGCGTCTCGACGGACTGCCCGAACCTCCCGAGAACCCGGTAGGTGCTCCCGAGTCCGACCAGGGCGCCCCGGCGGTCGTCGTCGCCGAGGCCGCCACGCTGCAGGCACCGCTCGTAATAGGGAACCGCCTCGGCTTCGAGACCGAGCACATCATGGACCCAGGCGGTCTGATAGGCGACGTCCACGCAGTCGGGGAATTCGGCGGTGAGGGCGAGGAGGCGCTCCCTTGCCTGTTCCGGATGGCCCTGCTCACGCAGCCGTACGGCCTCCGCGATCCGCTCGTCCTTGTCCTGTGCGCTCATGCGCTCATCGTCGCATCCGAACCGTGGGTGTGCGGACCAGGGTTGGGGGCATCAGTTCCGCCATGACAGCAGAGGTGGATCGTGGTACACGACGCAGAGGCGTGGGACGCCTTCTGCTGCGCGCAGCAGTACTGGCTGCGGCTTTCCTGGCACTGGTGGCCTTCTCCGTCGTCCTCGCGAAGGTGACACTGACACCGTCACCGGCGTCCGAGGACATCGTGACGTCCAACATGAAGCCGGGGCGCTCGATACGACAGTACGCCGAGGACTACACCTTCCTCGGGGCGTGCAAGCAGGCCGGCGGGAACATCCTGCTCGGTACGCCCTTCGGCGTGCTCCTGCCTATCCTGGTACCCCGGCGCCTGCGGATGCTCCGGATGACCGTACTGACCGTACTGGTCATGGCGGTCGTCGAACTCACGCAGGGCGCCCTGGTCGCGGGACGGGCCTTCGACATCGACGACGTGATCCTCAACACGACCGGGGCGCTGCTCGGTTACCTGGTGGTGGGCCGGCGCATCAGCCACCGCTACCACGCACTGGCGGACGATCCGGTCGTTGCGGAAGAGGGGAAGCCCGAACCCGGGACGCCGGCGAAAGCGGCGCGGTCCGGCAAGGCGGAGGGCGGTGCGGGGCCGAAGTCCGGTCTCATGGGCAGGTTCCGAGGTGCTGGGAGCGGGACGGACGCCAAGGCCGTGGGGGCGGGCGCGCGGACGAAGTCCGGTGTGGGTGCGAAGCCCAAGGCCCGGCCCGCCGCGCCCCGGAGCGCGCCCGCGCCGGTGGCTCGCGGACGCGCTCTGTTCGACAAGTGGCGTAGTCGACGGGAGAGCCCGGGCGGGTGAGCGCCGGGAGCCGCCGACCTGGGGCCCTGGAGCGCCGGGTAGGCGTTCTTCACGAGCTCCTGGAACTGGGCGGAGAACCACTGGCCGGAGACCGGGGCGTCGGGCAGCGCCCCTGACAGGTTGTTGCCGTTGCGGACATCACCCGTGTAGGTCGGGTCGCACATCCCTTGCCCTCGTTGTTCGGGATTTCCTTGCTGGAGCCGTCCGACTCGCCCGGAGGCTTCATCCAGACGCGTCGACACCTGTCGCCGGGGCCGCCTTCGGCCGTTCGCCGAGGCCGGCTCCGGCCTGGTTGCACCAGTTCCCGAGGTGGATGCGCCGGTGCGGCGCCCGGCCGGTCTTGACGGCTCCGGCTGTCGGACGCTAGTCCCCGATGTCCACCGGGTCGGCGACACGCCCCGTGGGGAGGTCGCGCACCCGATCCGGCAACGGATCGCCGACTCCGGCTGAGCCCGAACCCGCCTGTACGTACAGGAATTGACGTAGTCGTGACCGTTTCGCGGAGTGAAAACGCCGGACCGGGTCACATGTAAGAGATGACGTCCACTGACGTAAGGACAGACAGCACAGGCGATCCCGGCCAGGGCAGCACGCCGCGGCGTCGCGCACGGACGCGGGGATGCCTGCCGTTCGCCGGCGTGGTCGCCGCGGCGCTGGTCCTGCTGCTCCTGGGCAGCAAGCTCAGCCTGCTGCCGGGGTTCGGTGACCTCTTCGGCGAGAAGACCAACGACCGTTCGGGTCCCGCGGTACTCAAGTCCATCCAGGACATGAGCGCGTACGAGGCCGCCTCCGGAAACTTCCAGGTGGTAGTCGACCTGGAGAAGGACGCCAAGTACCTGCCCGACGCCATCCGCGGCACGCGCACCCTGTACGTGGGCGCGGGCACCGTCGGAGCCTCCGTGGACCTCGGCAAGGTCGGCGAGAACGGGGTGACGGTCAACGAGGAAAGGACCACGGCCGAGCTCCGGCTGCCGCACGCGGTTCTGGGGAAGCCCGCCCTGGATCCGGACCGTTCCTACGCGGTGTCCAAGCAGCGCGGCATCCTCGACAGGCTGGGCGACTTCTTCTCCGACAACCCGGGCAGCGAGCAGGCGGTCAACAAGCTCGCGGCCAAGCACATCGGCGAGGCGGCCAAGGAGAGCGGCCTCACGAAGCGCGCTGAGAAGAACACCACGTCCATGCTCCAGGGCCTGCTCGGCTCGCTCGGCTTCGAGAAGGTCACCGTCACCTACGCCGACTCACCCGCCTGACCCGCCATGCGGCGGCCCGGAGGACCTGCGGCACACTCAGCGGAACGAACGGCCGTACCATCGGCCGGCAGAGCCGGGGAGTGATGACCATGAGCGCCGACACCGCCGAACGTTTCAGGGCCGCCGTCGAGGAGCATGATCCGGCGGCCCTGGAGGAGTTGTTCACCGAGGACGTCCGTCTCTTCAGCCCGGTGAAGTTCACACCGTTCGAGGGCCGGCCGATGGTGCTCGGCCTCTTCGGTGTCTTGCTGCGCACCTTCGAGGACTTCCGCTACATCGGGCATTTCGAGGGCGAGGCCCTCACCAGCGCCGAGGACTCCGAGGAACCCTCGGAGATCCTGCTGTTCAAGGCGTCGGTGAACGGCAAGGCGATTCACGGCATCGACCTGCTCCAGTTCGCGCCGGACGGCCGGATCAAGGAGTTCACGGTGATGGTCCGCCCGATGTCCGCCGTGCAGGCCCTGGGAGAGGCCGTGCTGAAGGGGCTGGCCGCCGACGGCCTCGTGCCGGACCCGGGCGCGGTCACGAGCTGAGACCCGTGTGCCCGGCCGGGGAGGCTCCGGACCGGGCCTCGCCGCGCCCGCGCATCCCGCCGGATGGGCCGACGGTCCGGCTTGCCGTAACGGCAAATTCCCTTGTCCGGGACGCTCCGCCCGCCGAATGATGGTGCCGCAGACGTGCCCCGAGAACACGAGGAGAACCATGCCGCAGCCCGCCACCGCCGCCGAACCCTCCATCACCGTCCCCGGGGCGGTCCACCGGCTGGTCGATGTCCCCGGTGGCCGGATCCACCTCCTGGAACAGGGGAGCGGCCCCCTCGTACTCATGATCCACGGCTTCCCCGAGACGTCGTACTCGTGGCGCCACCAACTTCCGGCGGTCGCCGCGGCCGGCTTTCGCGCGGTGGCCGTCGACGTACGCGGCTACGGGCGCTCCTCGGCCCCAGGCCCAGTGGACGCCTACCGCATGACGGCCCACGTCGCCGACAACGTCGGCGTCGTGCACGCGCTGGGCGAGGACTCCGCGACGGTCGTCGGCCACGACTGGGGCTCGTCCATCGCCGCCGACAGCGCGCTGCTGCGCCCCGACATGTTCACCGCGGTGGCCATGCTCAGCGTCCCCTACGCGCCCTGGAACCCGGTCAGGCCCACTGACGGCTTCGAACGTATCGGCGGCGACGAGGAGTTCTACGTCAGCTACTTCCAGGAGCCGGGTCGCGCCGAGGCGGAGATCGACCCTGACGTGCGCGGATGGCTCGCCGGCTTCTACACGTCGCTGTCGGGCGACACGATGCCCCCGCCCGGCGCCCCGAGCCCCTTCTTCGTACCCACCGGGGCATCGATGCGCGATCGGTTCTCCGGCGGTGACCTGCCCTCCTGGCTCTCGGAGGAGGACCTGGACGTCTACAGCGCCGACTTCCGGAGAACCGGCCTGAGCGGCGCCCTCAACCGTTACCGCAACGTGGACAGGGACTGGGAGGACCTCTCGGCCTGGGCGGGCGCCCGGCTCACAAGTCCGGCGCTCTTCATCGGCGGTGGCCTCGACTCCTCGACGACATGGATGGCCGACGCGATCGCCGCCTATCCCACCACGCTCCCCGGCCTGGTCTCCTCACACATCCTCGACGGAGCCGGGCACTGGATCCAGCAGGAGCGCGCCGCGGAGGTCAACGCCCTCCTGACGACCTGGCTGCGCACAGTGCATGCCTGATCCGTCCACCGGCCCGTTCGTCCCCGCTCCGGGCCCGGCCGCGTGTCGCACTTCGGGTGCCGTACGCGGACCGGCCATGGTGGCCGGATGAACTGTGCAGGCATCATCTCCGACGCGTTCGAACGCATCCATGAAACGGTGCACGCCGCCGTCGAGGGACTCCCGTCCGAGGACCTCAACGCCAGGCTCGACAAGGACGCGAACTCGATCGCCTGGCTCGTGTGGCACCTCACTCGTGTCCAGGACGACCACATCGCCGACGCCGCCGGAACGGAGCAGCTCTGGTTCGGGGACTGGGCCCCCCGCTTCGGTCTGCCGCTCGAGGAGGCATCGACCGGCTACGGCCACACCAGCGCCCAGGTCGCCTCGGTGCGGGTGACGTCGGCCGACCTCCTCCTCGGGTACTTCGACGCCGTGCACGAGCGGACCACGGGCTTCGTGCGGGATCTGGACGGTCATGCCCTGGACCGGGTTGTGGACGACGCGTGGTCGCCGCCCGTGACTCTCGGCGTGCGGCTGGTCAGCGTCATCTCGGACGACCTGCAGCACGCCGGGCAGGCGGCATTCGTCCGAGGGGTGCTGCAGCGCCGCTAGAGGGCGGCAACCCCGGTGCGGGCGTAGTGCCCAGGACTCGTGCCGACCACCCGCGTGGTGGCAGTGCAGGCGCTCGGCCGCCTCATGGAGGGACAACCCCTCCACGAAGTGATCGTCGAGCAGGTCACGGAGCTCGAACGCGACTCTGCGGTCGGGCACCGCAGGCGGCACGCCGAGTGCGTCGCGCAGATGTCCGGCGAGGCGTTCGCGGACCAGCGCGAGCCTGCTCTGCGCCTCGAGTTCGTCGCCCGGGCGCTCGAGCGTCCGGTGGAGCTGGTGGACCCGGTGCCGCAGCGACGGATCGTCCAGCACCGGCCGGTCCACCGCGCGGCCGACCAGGTCCGCGTCGATCTGCCCGGTGTCCAGGTACAGGACACGCTTGCGGAATCCTCCGGGGGTCATGGCGCCCCCGTTGTGCGGGACGTGCGGAGGCAGCAGGGTCACGACCGAGCTGGGCGCCCCGTGTTCATGGCGGTCGAGGTCGTAACGCACCACTCCCTCGTCGACGATGAGCAGCGTCCAGGCGTCGTGCGTGTGCATCGGGTACGAGTGGTTCGCGAAGTGGGCGTGGAAGACCTCGTCGATTCCCTCGACGTCCGGACGCCACGCGGTGATGTCCGGAAGTGCACCCATGAGGACAGCCTACAGAGCGGCACCGGCCCGGGCGGGACGACGGCCGGGCGGGAGCACCGGAGGACGCAAATTTCGTACAAGACCCGGGCCGCCCGGCTCGGCAGTCTCTCCGTATGACCGATGACAACGCACCCGTACGCTTCGACACCAAGATCGCGGTGCTGCTCCGCGACGACCTGGAGACCTGGCAGCGCCTCAACATCACCGCATTCCTGGTGAGTGGTCTCGGCACACAGGTCCCCGAGGTGATCGGCGAGCCGTACACCGACGCCGAGGACACCCCGTATCTGCCCATGTTCCGCCAGCCGGTGCTCGTGTTCACCGGATCCAAGGAAGTGCTCACGACCGCGCACACCAGAGCGGTGGGGCGTGGTGCGACCTTGGCCGTGTTCACCTCCGACCTGTTTTCGACCGGCCATGACAAGGCGAACAGGGCAGCCGTCCGGGCCGTTGGGCGGGACGGGATGGATCTGGTGGGGCTGGCCGTGTACGGGCCGCGCAATGCCGTCGACAAGATCCTCAAAGGCGCGGCCATGCACCCCTGACCGGTGCCGTCGCGTCACCGGCCGGATACTCCCGGGCACACCCGTGCGGGTGAAGGTTCCCGGTGCCATAATTGGGAGCAGTCCGCTAGACAGGCTTGTCACCGTCCCGAAAGGCGACGCGTCATGAACTGGGCATCGTGGACCACCCTCGGTGTCTTCGCGGGAACCGGCGGAGTGCGCACCGAAGAGGTAGGTGTCGTGAGCGGTGAGCTGGCCGTGCACACGACTTGGATCGAAGGGCAGGCAGAGGTCGCCGTGCAGTTCAGCGGCGCCTCGGACTGGTTCACACTGGCCGGGAGCCCGGTGCCGTGTCCTTCCGAGGAAGCCAGCCGGTCATTCCATCAGAGCGTCGTCGAGGCTGTACGTGCCGGCGGCGGAGCCACGGTTCCGGTTCCGCATACGGCCGAGCGACCTGCGCATCACGACGTCAGCGTCCTGTGAAACCGAGCACGTAGCGTCGCTGCCAGGGAGTCTCGACTGCCTTGGGATGGTAGGCACGGCGGACGAACGCGACCGCTTCCGCGGCCGGGACGCCGTCGAGCACGGCCAGGCACGCGAGCGCTGTGCCCGTCCTTCCACGCCCGCCTCGGCATGCGACCTCCACCCGCTCAGCCGCAGCCCGGTCCCACGCTTCCTCCAGCACGGCGCGGGCCGCCGCCCGGTCCGTGGGCAGGCGGAAGTCGGGCCAGCGTACCCACCGGGACTCCCAGCCGACCGGGGGCGGCGGGCCGCCCAGGAGATGCACCGCGAAGGCCGGCTCCGGCCCCGTCGGCAGCGGATGCCTCAGACCACGCCCGCGGACCAGCCGTCCTGAGGGAAGCGATATCACCCCCGCGGTCGCGGGGTCCCAGGACTCCTCCACGCTCAGTCCTTCCGCTCGGGGCCAGTCGCCAGAAGGATAGCCAACTCCTCCAACGCCTCGGGAGGGCCTTCGCCCTCGGCGGACAACACGAGCGGATCTCCGTGCCGGCCGGCCGGCCGGCACGGACAGCTGACGGGGGGACGTCGTACGGCGGGACGGTGACGCGGCGGTCACGGAGCCTGCTTCGCCAGAACCAGGGCCACGGGGATGCCAACGCTGACAGCCACCGCCGACGGATCGAGATCGGTCGGGGTCGGCATGACGCTTCCGGGCAGCTGCACGGCTGCGGCCCCGTGAGCCACCGCGGCGGCGAGCGCTGATCCGCCTGTACCGCCGGCGGAGAGGAACCCCGCGAGTGAGGCGTCGCACGCCCCGACGTCGCTGCGCACGGCGTCCACCCGCGCAGCAGCGAAGAAGGCTCCGGACGGTTCCACCAGCAACTGACCCGTGGCGCCCAGGCTCGCGAGCACGGAGCGCGCTCCGCGCCCGTACATCTCCTGCGCCGCTTCGAGCGCGTCACCGACCGTCGTGAGCGGCCGGCCCACGGCCTCGGCCAGTTCGTCCGTGTTCGGCTTCACCACGTCGGGTCGTTCGCCCAGGGCGGCGGACAGTGCCGCGCCCGAGGTGTCGAATCCGTGCACCGGCCCGGTGGCTGCGGCCGACCAGTTCGGCGTACCAGTGCGGCGGCAGACCGCGCGACAGGCTTCCGCAGCAGGCGATCCAGTCCGCGCCCCCCGACAGGTCCCGGACGGTGCCGAGCAGACGCTGGGCCTCGGCCGGGGTGATCTCCGGCCCCGGCGCGTTGACCTTGGTGAGTGTGCCGTCGGGTTCGACGAGGGTGATGTTGACCCGGGTGCTGCCGGAGATCTCCACCCCGGCGGCCTCGATACCTTGTTCACCGAGAAGCCGCGCGAGCAACGCCCTCGGGCCCGCCGAGCGGCGCGACCGCGACGGTACGGTGTCCGGTCGCCGCGACGGCGCGCGAGACGTTGACCCCCTTGCCGCCGGGATCGACGCGGTCCGTGGCCGCGCGCAGCACGGTGCCGCGGACGAGCCCGGGCAGCTCGTAGGTGCGGTCCAGGCTCGGGTTGGGGGTGACCGTCACAATCATGCGCGCACCACTTCCGCACCCGGGCTCTCGATCGGGGAGCTCACCCAGGGCGGCTGCGGCGGCGCGGTCCTTCTCGTCCGCGGCCACACTGTCGCACTCCGCGAGATCCGGCTCGAATCCCGGTCGCCCGCAGGAATCGCGCCCACGTGCACCCGCCCCAGCATCCCGGCCCTGTCGAGGGACTTCAGGTCGCGCCGGACGGTCTCGGCGGTCACCGCACGGTCGCGAAACAGCAAAGTAAGCACATTCGGACGACGTGTGGTCATGAACGGAACGTCGGCTTCTTCACGAAACTGATCCCGGGAGGCCTCAGCCCGTGCGACGCCCCGCCGCCCCGGGGCTCAGTGGGCGTGCCAGCATCGGCACTCCCAGGACCTGGTGGCCGCCGCTGGCCTGCATGCGCACCTCACCGCGCTCGCTGATCTCTGCACGCACGATGCCGGTCTCGTCCGCGTAGACCGGGTAGCCGCCTGCGCCGGAACGCGCCGTCAGGTGGACGACGACCACGTCGTCCGTGGCGCCCTCCGCCTGGAAGATGAGTTCGTAACTCTCCGGATAATCCATATCGACCTCCGCCCGGGCACGCGCGGCAGGCGCAGGCCCGTCATCCCATTGTTCCTCACCCGGGAGCACGGCGCTTCGTGGAGAACGGCCGTGTGACCCTCGGTGATTGCGGATGCGGAATGGGTGAGGCGGAGCGACCATCGTCTGCAAGGGATCGGACGCGTGCTGTCGACTTCGCACGGCCGCCCGTGACGCCGTGCGGAACCGCGCCGGCGCGATCGGACTTCGTCGGCGCGGGGCCCACGGGCGCCCGGCCACCCTGTGGAGAGGAACTGCCGTGCTGATGGCCAATCCCGCAACGCTGCGGAATCTCGTCAAGCGCTACGAGACAGCGCGAAACGCCCACGCACGGCTGGGCACTTCCGAGAGCAGCCGCACCCTCGAGGACGTGTCCTACACCCTCTGCGTCACCACCGGGACGAGGACCGTCCCCGACGCCCTGGTGGTCGCCGCCGCTCAGCTGCGGACGTTGACCTCCGCCGGATCTCTGGGTCCGGCGTCGGTACCTTCCGAGGTTCAGCTGACCGCCTGAGGTCACACGCGGGAGGCCCTGTGCGGGCCGTGTCCGGCGATGCCCCGGCCCGGCCGGGTGCACTGCCTCCGCACGAGAAGCTCTGTCATGACGCCGGTTCCCTCGGACCGGCGTCATCGGCGTGTCCGGGGGTCCGCGGGCCCGGGGTCACGGCCACGGCGAATGGGCGGACGGGGCCGTCGATCGGGTGACACCCCCCGGTCGGACAACATGACTGTTCGCCGGGGTGGCTAGGCATGCGGTTATGAGATTTGAGACCCGCCGCAACAAGACCGTTTCCTCGCGCACGCGCCGGCTCCGCGTCGTCGGCGTCCTGTGCGTCGCCCTTGCCGCCACCCTTGTGACCGGCTGCGGGCAGGAGAGCGGTGACAAGACCGCCGCCGCGACCTCCGAGGCCGCGAAGGTTCTTCCGAAGCAGACGACGAGTCCTTCCGGCAGTGTCAGCCCCTCCGGGACGGCGCAGCTGACCGAGGACCAGACCAAGCGCAAGGAAATGCTCTCCACCGTCAAGGTCACCTTCGACAAGGCCGCCACTACGGCCGTCGGTGAGGTGTCAGGTGGCAAGCTGACCGACATCGACCTCGCAGGCCTCGACGACGACGACTCCAGCGCCAGCCCGAGTCCTGAGGGCAGCGCCAGCCCGGGCGGCAGCGCCAGCCCGAGCGGCTCCGGCAGCCCGAGCCCGAGCGGCAGTTCCACCGACCCGACGTGGGTCGCAGTGGTCGCCGAGAAGGACGGCACCGCGCACATTGTGACCATCGACGCGGTGACCGGAAGGGTCATCGACTCCGTGCCGGACTCGGGTCAGAGCGACTCCGACAAGCAGAAGCTGGCCGGCCGGCTCGCCCAGGCGAAGCAGACGCCCCAGCAGGCGGCCAAGATCGCCACGGACAAGCAGAAGGGCACTGTCACCTCCGTCGCACTCGACGAGAACGACAGCCAGGCCGTTGTCTGGCAGGTGGACGTGGTCACCAAGGGCTGGAACAAGGCCACCTTCGACGTGGACGCGGCCACGGGCACGATCACTGACGAGCAGGTCGACGACGACTGACCACCGCACCCCCGAACCCCGTCCATCGGTGGCGGGCCCCCACGCGGGGCCCCCCCCCAGGGGGGGGCCGGCACCGGGTGGTGGGGCCCCCGGGTGGGGGGTGGGGGGGGGGGGGGCCCGGGTTTACAGGGCCCGGGGGGGGGGGGTGTAGGGGGGGGGA
>NZ_JBHVCT010000051.1:0-845 GCF_042803195.1 Streptomyces sp. NPDC057428 | reverse complement strand
CCGAGCTGGTCGCCGACGACTCACCACCCCACCCCCGAACCCCGTCCTTGGGGGGCGGCCCGCATCGCGGTCCGCCACCGATGTGCGTCACGTCCACGGGTTCGTCGTCCCCGAGTGTCTCGGATCGCGGGGGAGCGGCCCTGGTTTCCCAGGCCACGGTCGGGGCGAGAGACGGGTGCGTCAGGTCGCGGTCGCGGCGCGGCATGGTGCGGTCAGGTCGCGGTCAAAGCGCAGCCCGGGCTTCCCCATCAGGGTTGTCGTTCCGGCCTCCACGAATCCCGTACGGGCTAGCACCGTCCTCGAACCCTTGTTGTCCCGCGTCGTGCTGGCCCTGAGTGTGATCAGCCCGTACTCCGTGACGGCCAGTGCGCATACCTCCCGGACCGCGGACGTGGCCAGGCCCCGCCCGGTGAACCGCTCGGCGATGCGGTGGCCGAGATCGGCCGAACCCTCGGCCACATCCACGAGATTGACGCGGCCCAGTACGGCCCCGCCGCCGTCCGTCAGGATGTGGAAGTGATGCATGCCCGCAGCTTGCTCTGCCAGCAACTCGGCGTGACGCGCCGCGAATCCGGTGAAGTAGTCGTCGCCCCGGTCGGGGATCGATGCGGCGAAGAACGCGCGGTTCTCCCGCTCGAAGGCGAGCAGCGCCGGAGCGTGATCAGGGCGAAGGCGTTCGAGGGTGGGCATGCGCCGACGATATCCGCCTGTCTCTTTTGGGGGCGTATCGATATTCTGGCCGCCGCCTTCGCCCGGGTTCCGCAGCTCAGTGGGTGTCCGATGAGTCGAATTGGGCATCAGCGCAGGTCAGCGAGTTTCGGCTAGTGGCGGGAGCCGGTATCGCC
>NZ_JBHVCT010000050.1:0-49722 GCF_042803195.1 Streptomyces sp. NPDC057428 | reverse complement strand
TCTCACCCTCGACCACCGCTTGCCGGGGGTGCGAGAGGCGGTACGACGACGCGATATCTTCTTCACTCGGCAGGTGCACTTTCATGGGCGAGTCGATTAGGCGTAGGAACCTCGATCTTCTCACCGGCAAAGTGCACCTGTCGCCATATCAGCTGCCACACACCCCGCACTACCTGCGGATTCGGGACTGACCAGACGGCCCCACTCTGGCCGGGGGCCCGGCGGGTGTCCCGTAGGTCACAGTGACCGCAGGGGCCCGCCCCGGTCACGGTCGGTATGCTCGCCGCCATGTCCGCCTCCCCCCTTACGCCCCGTTCGCCGGGCGACGCATGTGCCCGGAGCAGCGGTGACGCCTGCCCCGGGGCCCTGCGCCTGCACCGGGCGGACGACGGTGCGCTGGCGCGGATCCGGATACCCGGCGGGGTTCTGACGCCTCGTCAGGCAAGGGAGCTGGGGAACGCCGCCGAACGCTTCGGCGACGGCGAGCTGCATCTCACCTCGCGCGGGAACGTCCAACTGCGCGGGCTCGCCCCCGACTGCGGGGCGGACCTGGCCGGGCTCCTGGAGGGGGCCGGGCTGCTGCCTTCGCAGCGCCACGAACGCGTACGCAACGTGGTCGCATCCCCGCTCTCCGGGCTGGACGGCGCCGGTATCACCGACGTCGGACCGTGGCTGGCCGAGCTGGACCGGCTCCTCTGCGCGAGCGACCGCGCCACGGAACTCTCCGGACGCTTCCTGTTCGCCCTCGACGACGGCCGGGGCGACGTGGACGCGCTGGGCGCCGACCTGACCCTCATCGGCCACGACGCCGGCGCCGCGCTGCGCGTCGGATCCACGGACCCGGTGTTCCGGCTCCCCTGTGCCGAAGGCCCCCGTGCCCTGCTCGTCGCCGCCGGGTCCTTCCTGGACGCGGCCGGTGAAACCGGCGCCTGGCGGGTCGAGGACCTGCCGGGCGACGCGGGGACCGCGCTGGCCGACGAGGTCGTACGACGTCTTCGGCAGGCCGGGGTCACCACCTCACCCGCACATCGCCCCCGGCCCCTCGAAGCCCGCACCCCCGTGCCGGGCCCGGTACGGGGCGGGGGGCGTGAAGCGGCACTGTCCGTCGGCGTACCGCTCGGGCGGCTGGACCTCGCACAGTGGCAACTGCTCTCGAGCGCCGGGGAGATGAGACTCACCCCGTGGCGCGGGGTGGTCGTCACCGGGGTCGCGCTCCATGCGGCGGAAGCCCTCACGAGCGCCCTCGCCGAGGCCGGTCTGATCACCGGATCCGGCTCCGCGTGGGCCGGGGTGGGTGCCTGCGTCGGACGGCCCGGCTGCGCGAAGTCGCTGGCCGACGTGCGGGCCCAGGCCGGGGCCGCCGTCGGACCGCGAGGGCGGCTCCCCGTGTACTGGTCCGGTTGCGAACGCCGGTGCGGCCACCCTCACGGGGAGTGGATCGACGTGGTCGCCACCCCGGACGGGCACCGGATCTCCCACGTGCGGGGGGACCGGGCCGGCGGTCCGGTGACGGTCCGGGACGACCCGGCCGCGCTGGCGGCCGCCGTGGCCGCGGCCCGGGGCACCGGCAGCTAAGACGTACCACCCCCTGTCCCCCTGTCCGACGCAGAAGAAGAGAGCGACAGCACTGTGCACCAGTACGAGAAGGACGGACCGGCGATCTACCGCCAGTCCTTCGCCACCATCCGCGCGGAGGCGGATCTGGCAGGGCTGCCGGCCGACGTGAGCCAGGTCGCCGTCCGCATGATCCACGCCTGCGGCATGGTCGACCTCGTACGCGATCTCGCCTTCTCGCCGAACGCCGTGGCCGACGCTCGCGCCGCTCTCAGGTCCGGCGCACCCATCCTGTGCGACGTCGCCATGGTCGCCAGCGGCGTCACCCGCAAGCGGCTCCCCGCGGACAACGAGGTGATCTGCACCCTGTCCGACCCGGCCGTCCCCGCGCTGGCCGCGAAGCTCGGCACCACCCGCAGCGCCGCCGCCCTGGAGCTCTGGCGGGACCGGATGGGAGGGGCGGTCGTCGCCGTCGGCAACGCCCCCACCGCGCTCTTCCGCTTGCTGGAGATGATCGAGGAGGGCGCCCCGCGTCCCGCCGCCGTCATCGGTGTGCCCGTCGGCTTCATCGGCGCGGCGGAGTCGAAGGAGGCCCTGGCCGCCCACCCGTCCGGGCTCGAGCACCTCGTCGTACGGGGCAGGCGCGGCGGCAGCGCCATCGCGGCCGCCGCCGTCAACGCCATCGCCAGCGAGGAGGAGTGAGCGTGCCCGAGCAGCAGCGGACGGGAGGCGCCGGACGGCTGTACGGGGTCGGGCTCGGCCCCGGCGACCCGGCGCTGATGACCGTGCGCGCCGTGCAGATCATCGGTGAGGCCGACGTCGTGGCCTACCACTCGGCCCGGCACGGCCGCTCCATCGCCCGCTCGATCGCGGCGCAGTACATCCGCGCCGACCACATCGAGGAGGCGCTGGTCTACCCCGTCACGACGGAGACCACGGACCACCCGGGCGGCTACCGGGGCGCGCTGGACGAGTTCTACGAGCAGGCCGCCGCCAGGCTCGCGGTGCACCTCGACGCCGGACGCACCGTCGCAGTGCTCGCGGAGGGCGACCCGCTCTTCTACGGCTCCTACCAGCACATGCACAAGCGTCTCGCGGACCGTTACGACACCGAGGTCATCCCCGGCGTCACCTCGGTCAGCGCCGCCGCGGCCCGGCTCGGCACCCCCCTCGTCGAGGCCGAGGAGGTGCTGACGATCCTGCCCGGCACCCTGCCGGAGGAGGAACTGACGGCGCGTCTGGCGGCCACGGACTCGGCCGTCGTGATGAAGCTGGGCCGGACGTTCCCGGCGGTGCGGCGCGCGTTCGAGGCGTCCGGGCGGCTGGCCGAGGCGCGGTACGTCGAGCGCGCCACGATGGCAGGCGAGCGGACCGGCGCCCTGGCGGACACCGACGCTGACTCCGTGCCGTACTTCGCGGTCGCGGTGCTGCCCAGTCGGATCGACGCACCACGCCCCGAACGGGCCCCGGGGTCCGGCGAGGTCCTCGTGGTCGGCACCGGACCGGCCGGCCCGCTGTGGCTGACGCCCGAGACCCGCGGGGCGCTGGCCGCCGCCGACGACGTGGTCGGCTACACCACGTATCTGGACAGGGTGCCGGTCCGGGCCGGCCAGCAGAGGCACGGCTCCGACAACAAGGTGGAGTCCGAGCGCGCGGAGTTCGCCCTCGACCTGGCACGCAGGGGACACCGGGTCGCCGTGGTGTCCGGCGGCGACCCCGGGGTCTTCGCGATGGCCACGGCGGTCCTGGAAGTGGCTTCGCAGGACGCCTACGCGGACATCCCCGTGCGGGTGCTGCCCGGGGTGACCGCGGCCAACGCCGCCGCCGCCCGGGCGGGGGCGCCGCTCGGCCACGACTACGCCACCATCTCGCTCTCGGACCGGCTGAAGCCGTGGGAGGTCGTCGCCGGACGGCTGCGCTCGGCGGCCGCGGCCGACCTCGTCATGGCGCTGTACAACCCCGGTTCCCGCAGCCGCACATGGCAGGTCGGCAAGGCCCGCGACCTGCTCCTCGAACACCGCTCCCCCGACACCCCCGTGGTGCTCGGCCGCGATGTCGGCGGTCCGTCGGAGAGCGTGCGCACGGTGCGGCTGGCCGATCTGGACCCGCTGGAGGTGGACATGCGGACCATCCTGATCGTGGGCTCCTCGCAGACCCGCTGGGTGCACCGCGGTGACGGCCGGCAGATCGTCTGGACGCCGCGGCGCTACCCGGAGGACGCGGCGGGGCAGGGTCCGGCGGACTGACGGGATCCGCGCCCCGGCCGATCGGTGAACGGCGGATCAGGAACCCGCGAGGACGGCCCGCAGCAGGCCCAGTGCCTCCTCCGGGGTGGCGGCCACCGGCACCCCGGCAGGGACCGGCGGGCGCTGGACCACGACCACCGGGATCCCCGCCTCGCGGGCGGCCGTGAGCTTGGGAGCCGTCGCATCGCCGCCACTGTCCTTCGTGACGAGGACGTCGATGCGGTGACGCCGGATCAGCTCGCGCTCGTCCTCCAGGGAGAACGGCCCCCGGTCCAGCAGAATCTCCATCCGTGGGGGACAGGGTGCCTCGGGGGCGTCCACGGAGCGCATCAGGAACCACAGCGAGTCCAGCTCCGCGAACGCGGCGAGCCCCATGCGTCCCGTGGTGAGGAACACGCGCCGTCCCAGCCCCGGCAGCAGCCGGGCGGCTCCCGCGAGTGAGTCGGTGAGGTACCAGCGGTCGCCCCCCACGGGCACCCAGCCGGGCCGGCGCACGGCCAGGAGGGGAACATGGACAGCAGCGGCGGCCGAGGCCGCGTTGAAACTGATCGTTCCGGCGAAGGGATGGGTGGCGTCGATGACCGCATCCACACGGTGTGCGCGGAGCCATGCGGCCATGCCCTCGGCGCCACCGAAGCCCCCGACACGGACCTCGCCGGGCGGCAGGTTCGGCCGGGCCACCCGGCCGGCCAGTGAGCTGGTGATCCTCGTCCCGTCCGTGGCCGACAGGGACTCGGCGATCCGGCGGGCCTCCGTCGTGCCGCCGAGGACGAGTACGTGCAAGGGCATCGGATCGGTCCATCCATGAGCGGTGAGGCGCGGGGCGGGCGCGCCGCCCAACTCAAGCACACCGGTCTGCGGCCGGGATGGACGACCGGTGCCTGCGCGACGGCGGCGACCACGGCCGCGTACACGGCACTGCTGACCAGAGAGTTCCCCGATCCGGTGACCATCACCCTGCCCAGGGGCCAGACCCCCGCCTTCGCCCTCGCGGTCGAGGAGCTCGCGGACGGACAGGCCACGGCGGGTGTGGTCAAGGACGCGGGCGACGACCCGGACGTCACGCACGGTGCCCTGGTGCGGTCGACCGTACGGCTGCTTCCGGCCGGTTCCGGAGTGGTGTTCCGGGCCGGACCCGGCGTGGGGACCGTTACGCTTCCCGGGCTGCCCCTCGACGTCGGGGAGCCGGCGATCAACCCCGTACCCCGCCAGATGATGCGGGACCACGTCGCGCGGGTGGCTCAGGCGCACGGCGGCACAGGCGACGTCGAGATCACCGTCTCGGTGGACGACGGCGAGGAGATCGCACGTTTCACGTGGAACATCCGCCTGGGCATCCTGGGCGGCATCTCCATCCTGGGGACCACGGGCGTGGTGGTGCCCTACTCCTGCTCGGCCTGGATCGACTCGATCAGGCGCGGGGTGGACGTGGCACGGGCCGCCGGACACCGGCACGTCGCGGGGTGCACGGGCTCGACCTCGGAGAAGACGGTGGTGGCGGAGTACGGCCTGCCGGAGATCGCCCTGCTGGACATGGGTGACTTCGCGGGCGCGGTGCTGAAGTACGTGCGCCGGCACCCCGTGGAGCGGCTGACCATCTGCGGCGGGTTCGCCAAGCTGTCCAAGCTCGCCGCCGGTCACCTGGACCTGCACTCGGCCCGCTCCCAGGTCGACAAGCCCTTCCTCGCACGGCTGGCCCGGCAGGGCGGCGCGAGCGAGGCGCTGGCGGCGGAGATCGAGGTGGCCAACACCGGGCTCGCCGCGCTTCAGCTGTGCGCCACGGCCGGGGTGCCGCTCGGTGACCTCGTGGCGGTGGAGGCCCGGGACCAGGCACTTTCGGTGCTGCGCGGGGCCCCGGTGGCGGTGGACGTGATCTGCGTCGACCGGGCGGGAACGGTCGTGGGGCGCAGCGCAGTCCGCTGATCCACCGGCGGAGGCGCCGGCGGACGGGGAGACCCCTGCGCGGCGGCCCTCAGCAGGTGTGGCGGTCCCGGTGCGGGGAGTAGAGGTGGCTGTCCCGGAACTGTTCGGCGCCCAGCGTCCGTCCGACCATGATGACCGCGGTCCGGATCACTCCCGCCGACTTCACCTGTTCCGCGATGGAGTCCAGCGTGCCGCGCAGGACGATCTCGTCCGGACGCGAGGCCATGGCGACGACGGCGGCAGGACAGTCGGCGCCGTAGTGCGGCAGGAGCTCGTCGACGAGCCGGTCCACGTAGCGCGCCGCCAGGTGCAGCACGATCAGTGCCCCGCTGCGGCCCAGGGTGTCCAGGTCCTCGCCCTCGGGCATCGCCGTGGCGCGCTGCGCGATCCGCGTGAGGATCACGGTCTGCCCGACCGTGGGCACCGTCAGCTCACGCTTGAGTGCCGCGGCGGCGGCGGCGAACGCGGGTACGCCGGGCACGACCTCGTACGGCACACCGGCCTCGTCGAGCCGGTGCATCTGCTCGTTCACGGCGCTGAACACCGAGGGGTCCCCGGAGTGCAGCCGCGCCACGTCGTGGCCACCTTCGTGCGCCCGGACCAGCTCGGCGGTGATCTGGTCGATGTCGAGCAGGGCCGTGTCCACGAGCCGGGCGTCCGGCGGGCATTCGGCGAGCAGCTCGCGGGGCACGAGACTGCCGGCGTACAGGCAGACCGGGCTCGCGGCGAGGACGCGGGCGCCGCGCACCGTGATCAGGTCGGCGGCACCAGGGCCCGCACCGATGAAGTACACGGTCATCTGTCGTCTCCTGGAGCGTGCGAGGGGTCTGGGGCGGGCTGGAGATCCTGAGCGGACACGACCGCGGGCTTCCTTACGGACCACTGGGTGACCGGCATGGCCTGACGCCATCCGGTGAAGCCGCCGACGGGCACCGCGTGGGCCACCGCGAGACGGACCAGGTCGCCACCGTGGAGCCGGTACCACTGGGTGAGCAGCGCCTCGGACTCCAGCGTGACGGTGTTGGCGACCAGCCGGCCACCCGGGGGCAGCGCGTCCCAGCAGGCGTCCAGCAGACCGGGCGCGGTGAGCCCGCCACCGACGAACACGGCGTCCGGCGTGGGCAGCCCGGCCAAGGCCTCCGGGGCCCGTCCGGTGACCACGCGCAGCCCGGGCACACCGAGCCGGCCGGCGTTACGGGTGATGCGCCCGGCCCGCACGGGGTCCCGTTCCACGGTGACGGCGCGGCAGGAGGGATGGGTCCGCATCCACTCCGCCGCGATCGACCCCGAGCCGCCGCCGACGTCCCACAGGAGTTCACCGGGCGCCGGCGCGAGCACGCCGAGCGTGGCGGCCCGCACGTGGCGCTTGGTGAGCTGTCCGTCGTGCTCGTACGCCTCGTCGGGCAGCCCGGGTACGGCTCCGAGGCGCAGGGCCCCGGGCGCGCGTACGCAGTCGACCGCGACAACGTTGAGCGGGTCCCCCGGCGGGTGTGCCCAGGTGCCGGCGGTGCCGTCCAGGCAGTCCTCCTCCGTGCCGCCGAGCTGTTCCAGCACCCGCATCCGGCTGGGCCCGAAACCCCGGTCCCGCAGCAGGGAGGCCACGACGGCGGGCGTGGCCGCGTCGGCGGACAGGACGAGCAGCCGGCGCCCGTCGTGCAGCGCGGCGGCCAGCCGGTCGGCCGGTCTGCCGACCAGGGTGACGGTCGCGGTGTCCTCCACCGGCCAGCCGAGCCGGGCGCAGGCATACGACACCGAGGACGGGTGCGGCAGCACGTGCAGTGCCCCGTGGCCCAGTTCCTCGGTGAGCGCTCGGCCGATGCCGTAGAACATGGGGTCGCCGCTGGCGAGGACGGCGGTCCTGCTGCCCGTGTGCTCCGCGAGCAGACCGCGCACCGCGGGGCGCAGCGGTGACGGCCAGGGCACACGCAGGCCCGCGCACTCCGGCGGGAGCAGGCGCAGCTGGCGCTCGCCGCCGATCAGGACGTCGGCGGCCGTGAGCACGGCGCGGGCCGGATCCGTGAGCCCCGTCCAGCCGTCGGCGCCGATGCCCACGACACACACGGCGGAGGCGGGCGCAGGGGCGCGGTGCGGAGGGGATGCGGGGGACACGGCCGGCACCTCGGGGTTCGTCGGACAACGCAGCCGAACTCTACGGGGGCGCCTTCCGGCCGCGCGCGGCGGAGTGATTCCGGAGCAACACCCGCATGGTGCCGGGAACCTCTCACCGGCTCCGACACCTCCGGGACCCGACACCGACTCGCCGATCCCGTCCACTCTCGCGATCATCGAATACATGACCAAGAATGACAGCGGCGGAGCCCGCACCGTGCGTATCGCCCAGCAGCCCGACGCGGACGCGCTGCTGGCCCGCAGTCCGCTGGCGGCCCTCGTCGGCATGCTGCTGGACCAGCAGGTACCGATGGAGTGGGCCTTCACCGGCCCTCTCACCCTGGCCCGGCGCATGGGCTCGGACGACCTGGACGCCGGGGCGATCGCCGGATACGACCCCGAGGCCTTCACCGGGCTGTTCACCGAGAAACCCGCCCTGCACCGCTATCCGGGCTCCATGGCCAAAAGGGTGCAGCAGCTCTGCCAGTACCTCGTGACCGAGTACGACGGGCGCGCCGAAGCGGTCTGGGAGGACGCTGCCACCGGTGCGGAACTGCTGAAACGGCTCAAAGCGCTGCCCGGCTTCGGCACGCAGAAGGCCCAGATCTTCCTGGCCCTGCTGGGCAAGCAGTTCGACGTACGGCCGACGGGCTGGCGGGAGGCCGCAGGAGCCTACGGCGAGCAGGGTTCGCACCGCTCGGTCGCCGACATCACCGGGCCGGACTCCCTCACCGAGGTGCGGGCGTACAAGCAGCAGGCGAAGGCAGCGGCCAAAGCGGCCGGCACATCCGGATGATCACGATCGGGCCGGGCGGACCACCGGGAACCGGCCCCCGGCCGATCGGTAACAGGCCATGCGCGCAACCGGGAACCGTCTCACCTGTTCACAGGAACCGGCCGGCTCGCTAGCTTTCCTGCACATCCGTCTACACCGGAAGGACTCCTGTGCACGCAACTCGTCGCAGAGCCATGGCTGTTGTGGCCGCCACCGCCCTGGCCACACCGCTCCTCCTCGCCGTGTCCCCCCATCACGGACACCCCTCGCACGACCCGGCCAGGGAAGCCGCCAAGCTCTCGCGGAAGCTGGTCGACGGCTCGTCGGCCAAGGACGCGTTCCGCCACCTGGAACGCTTCCAGGCCATAGCCGACTCGGCGGACGGCCATCGCGCGGCCGGCTCGCTCGGCCACGACGCCTCCGCCGCCTACGTCTACCGGCTGCTCCAGAAAGCCGGCTACCGGGTCGGCTACCAGGCCTTCGACTTCGTCTACACCGAGACCCTCGCCGAGAAGCTCTCCGTGGTCTCCCCCACGCCCCGTGACATCGGCATCAAGGCGATGACGTACACCCGCTCCACGCCCGAGGGCGGCATCACCGCCGCGCTCGCCGTCGTCCCCGCCGACGACACCACAGGCTGCGAGGCAGCCGACTACGGCGGTGCCACGTTCACCGGCAAGATCGCCCTCATCAAGCGGGGCGGCTGCTCCTTCGCCCAGAAGCAGGAGGCGGCCTCCGTGGCGGGCGCGGCCGGCGCGGTGATCTACAACAACACCGAAGGAGTCCTCTCCGGCACCCTGGGCGACGTCGCGTCGGGGAAGATACCCACCGGCGGTCTCACCCTGGCCGAGGGCGAGAAGCTCGTCGCCGACCTGGCCAAGGGCGAGGTGAAGGTCTCCTTCGAGATCCGTCAGCTCCAGGAGGAGCGCACGACCCGCAACGTCGTCGCCGAGACCCGCGGCGGGAACGCCGCGAAGACGGTCATGCTCGGCGCCCACCTCGACTCGGTCACCGACGGCCCCGGCATCAACGACAACGGCTCCGGCTCGGCCGGACTCCTCGAAGTCGCCCTGGAACTCGCCAAGACGCACCGCGACCCCGCCAACAAGGTGCGCTTCGCATGGTGGTCGGCCGAGGAGAACGGACTGCTGGGCTCGGAGGCGTACGTCGCGAAGCTCTCCGATGCGCAGCGCGAGAAGATCGCGCTTTACCTCAACTTCGACATGATCGCCTCCCCGAACGGCGCCCAGTTCGTCTTCGACGGTGACGACTCCGACGGTGTGGGCGAAGGCCCGGGCCCCGAGGGCTCCGCCCAACTGGAGCGCGACATCAACGACTTCCTGGACCGGAAGGGCAAGCCGCACACCGGTACGGACTTCACCGGACGCTCCGACTACGGGCCGTTCATCGAGGCCGGCATTCCGTCCGGCGGCACGGACACGGGCGCCGAGGGCATCAAGACGGCCGCCCAGGCCGAGACCTTCGGCGGGACCGCGGGGATCGCGTACGACCCCTGCTACCACGCGGCCTGCGACGACCTCGACAACATCGACATGGGGCACTTCGACACCAACATCGATGTGATCGCCAACGCCGTGGGCACCTACGCCCACGACCTGCGCTCCCTGGCCCGCCCCGTCCCCGCCGCACCCGCCACGGGTGAGCCCGGCGTCGGCGGAGGCCTGCGTGAGGGCCACGCGCAAGGCGTCACCGAGTAGCGGACCCCGGACCCGCGCCCGCGGGCGGCGAGCCACGCTCACCGCCCGCGGGCGTGACACACCGGAGCGGCGCCGGGGACAACGCGGGCCGTTCGCCGTATTGGGCCGAATGATCTCCCTGTGCCCGGCATCGCACTCCCGTCCCGTGGCTGCGCCCGGAGGTCCCGGCCCGGTAGGCTTTCCGTGTGATCTTCAAGCGCATCGGAAATGGGCGGCCATATCCCGACCACGGCCGGGAAAGCACCCGACAGTGGGCGGATGTCGCGCCGCGTCCGGTCCGCCTGGACCAACTGGTGACCACCAAGGGCCAGCTGGACCTCGAAACCCTGCTCGCCGAGGACTCCACGTTCTACGGCGACCTGTTCGCCCACGTCGTGAAGTGGCAGGGCGACCTCTACCTGGAGGACGGGCTGCACCGCGCCGTGCGCGCCGCACTGCAGCAGCGCCAAGTGCTGCACGCCCGCGTCCTCGAACTGGGCTGACCACGCCACTCCCACCCATGGAGCATTTCGGCGCCTTTCGGGTGCTTTTATGCTCGGATGGGTGCCATAGGTTGATCATTTAGTAGGCATCATCACCAGGTCGCACTACGCTGCGCCCATGAGCATGCTGACCCCTCCCGGCATGGGCGGAAAGTACCGCATCACGGGTAACACCTATCCCCGCATGCGCCGCCCCCGTCATCGCCGCAAGCTGGTTCTCTCGGCGGCCGCGGCCGCGGTGGCCCTCGGCCTGGCCGGTTGGGGCACTCTCCAGCTCATCGACGTCTTCACCGGCGGCGACGGGCAGGCGAACGCGGCGGCCCATCCGCGGGCCTGCCCCTCCCCGAAGGCCTCGACACAGGCGAAGGTCCTCCCGAAACCTGCCGCCATCAAGGTCAACATCTACAACGCGACGCCGCGCAGCGGACTGGCCAAGGCCGCGGCCGACGAGCTGAAGAAGCGCGGCTTCGTCATCGGCAAGGTCGACAACGCCCCGGCCGCTTACGACAAGAAGGTGACCGGGACCGGGATGCTGCTCGGCGGCCCGACCGCCATGAACGGCTCGTTCCCTGTACTCGCCACCCAACTGCCGGGTGCCGCGCAGAAGACCGACACCCGCAGCACGGCGGACGTCGACCTGATCATCGGTACGAAGTTCAAGACGTTCAGCACTCCCGCGGCGGCCGCCACGGCGCTCGTGGCCCTGACGAAGCCCGCCCCGGCGCCGTCCTCCTGCTGAGAGCCGCAGGAGGCCCCGGCGCCGGCAGTCACCGCGTCCGGGGTCAGTCGACCGTGCCGTACATCCGGTCACCGGCGTCGCCGAGGCCCGGCACGATGTAGCCGTTCTCGTTGAGCCGCTCGTCGACCGAGGCCGTGACCACGGTGACCGGCGTACCGGCCAGCTCGCGCTCCATCACCTCGACGCCCTCCGGCGCCGCGAGCAGGACGACCGCCGTCACGTCGTCCGCGCCGCGCTTGATCAGCTCCCGGATGGCCGCGACGAGCGTGCCGCCGGTGGCCAGCATCGGGTCGAGGACGTAGACCTGACGGCCGGAGAGGTCCTCGGGCATCCGCGTGGCGTACGTCTCCGCCTGGAGCGTCTCCTCGTTGCGGATCATGCCCAGGAAGCCGACCTCGGCGGTCGGGAGCAGCCGCACCATGCCGTCCAGCATGCCGAGCCCCGCGCGCAGGATCGGCACGACCAGAGGCCGCGGGTGGGACAGCTTCACACCGGTCGTGGGCGTCACCGGGGTCTCGATGTCGACCTGCTCGGTCCGCACATCCCTGGTGGCCTCGTACGCGAGGAGGGTGACCAGCTCGTCGGCGAGCCGCCGGAAGGTCGGGGAGTCGGTGCGCTTGTCGCGCAGTGTGGTGAGTTTGTGTGCCACCAGCGGGTGGTCGACGACGTGGATCCGCATGCCGTCAACAGTAGCCGGGCGCCGGACCCGCTCTCCGCCAGTCCGCGCTGGCATCAACCACCTGTTCGAGGGGAAGGTGGGGGCATACGGACCCAGGCTTGGGGTGGTGTGTCGATTGCCCGACGGGAAGCAGCGGAAGCAGTGGCGGACCGGACGCGACGCGCGCGACCTGCCCGACGCGCAGGAGAACGTGGCGGACGCGCAGGAGAGTGACGCTGCCCGTCGCAGGCGCAGGGCCCAGTTCCTGCGGGAGCTCCACGAGGCGAAGCAACTGCGCGACCGCGTCCAGCCCCGCAGGGCTCGTGCGGCCCGTATGCGCCAACAGATGCGGATGCGTACGTTCCGCTGGTGAGACCCTCCTCCACCGACCGCCCGGCAGGCCCGGGAGACCGCGCGGGCGACCCTCCGCCGGTCCCTCCCCGAGGAACTGATGGCCGACGCAACGGTCGAAGAGGTCTCGCATCGCGCTCGTTTCTGCCACGATGCCGATTGGGCGGGGCCCAGAGCAGCCGGACGACCGGCTGCCCTCCCGTCGGACCGATTCGCCTATGACCAGTGGGAGAGTCCCGGTGTACTTCGCCGCACTGCTCGCGCGCACCGAAGACGGGTGGGAAGCGAGCGATACAGAGCTCGACGATGTGGAAACCCTGTCCGACCTGACGGATCTGGCCCGTGAGGCCTCGGTGGACGAGGACACGGTCCTCGTCTACATCGAGCAGGAGGACGCCTGGTTCGGCATCCTCCGGGTGGACGGTGAGGAGGATCCCCGTATCTACGTCTCGGACGCGTCCGCCGCCGCCCGCTCCTCGTACGGGGAGATCCTGCTCACCGACGAACTGCTCGGCCGTGAACCAGGGGCCGAGGACGAGATCGCCGCACTCGAGGAGCTCGTCGAC
The DNA here is from genome assembly GCF_042803195.1 of Streptomyces sp. NPDC057428. Taxonomy (NCBI): domain Bacteria; kingdom Bacillati; phylum Actinomycetota; class Actinomycetes; order Kitasatosporales; family Streptomycetaceae; genus Streptomyces; species Streptomyces sp. NPDC057428. Next base: position 36,601 of record NZ_JBHVCT010000050.1, on the reverse strand, counting down.
CTCGACGGCACGGAGGACGGCGAGCCCGACGAGGCCGACGACGGCGACGCCGTCACGGCATCCGACCTGGACCACGACCCCGACGCCGTACCAGCGGGGCCGCTCGGGGATCTCGGGGTGCTCGCCGACCTCGGGCTGTCCGAGAAGGGACTGCTGACCCTGCGCACCGAGGCGCTGGCGGAGATCGCGGACGCGCTAGGAGCGGCCGAGGTCCTGGAGGCGGTCCGTTAGGGTCCGCGGGTGAACGCGCCACCACCCGATCCCCTCTCACCGCCTCCGCCCGATCCCGTACGGGACCCGTGGAAGGCACCCATGCGCCATGCCCTGGACGAGGCCGCGCAGGCGGCGTCGGCCGGCGATGTGCCGGTCGGCGCCGTCGTCCTCGGCCCGGACGGCGCCCTGCTCGCCAGCGGCCACAACGAGCGCGAGGCGACCGGCGACCCGACGGCCCACGCCGAGGTGCTCGCGCTGCGCCGTGCCGCCGCCGTGCTCGGCGCGTGGCGGCTGACCGGCTGCTCCCTGGTGGTCACCCTGGAGCCCTGCACCATGTGCGCGGGCGCGCTCGTCCAGTCCCGGATCGCCCGGGTGGTCTACGGTGCGCGCGACGAGAAGGCAGGCGCCGCCGGTTCGCTCTGGGACGTCGTACGCGACCGCAGGCTCAACCACCGTCCCGAGGTGATCCACGGCGTCCTGGAGGCCGCCTGCGCCGAGCAGTTGACGGCCTTCTTCCGGGACCGCTGACCGGTTCGCACCACTGCTCGGCCATGCCTCCGGGAAACGGATTTCGGACAGGGGCCCAGGATGGTCTAAGCTCTCTCTCGGTAGCGTGTCCGAGCGGCCGAAGGAGCTCGCCTCGAAAGCGAGTGTGGGGAAACTCACCGAGGGTTCAAATCCCTCCGCTACCGCAGATGGATGAAGGGACCGACCCGTTTGGGTCGGTCCCTTCTCTGCGTCCCGTCTCAGTTCCCGTCTCAGTTGCACCCGTGGACCGGTCACACCAGAAATGTAGCCTCACCGTCGACGGTAGGTAACTCTCTCACCGCCCGAAGTGCCCGTTAACCTTCGATTCAAAGGTCAACCTTGCGCGCGACATCGTGCGTACGCAATGTGTCGAGGGGTTTACCTTTGCATCGAAGGGGCTAGTCCTTGACGTCGTTGGCCCCGCTACGCAAGGATGCTGAAGCGGCAGTCCCATGTCGCCCCAGAAACAGGGGCGGCCACTCGCGCGCCGGAAAACGATGCGAGTGGCCTCTACGCCCCTGCGCTAGCTAGGAGCTCCAGCCAGTATGGAAGAAGTAGGGCCGCATGGCCAGCCCCCTGATATACCCCGATGGGCGTCAGGTCTCATCTGCATCATCGTCCCGTTGACGGGCGTGGCGTTCGTCGTGAGCGGCAACGCGTCGGTGGCGGAAGCCTCGGGGTACGTCGCGCCCTTCATGGTCATGTACGACCGCATCACTCGGCGTGGACCGAACTGACCGCAGCCTGGTCTTGGACCAGAACCGCGTTCCTGAGTGAGCAGGTCGGGGGAAACGGCATCGGGGGGACAAGCCGCTTCCCCCGGTGAGAACGGGGACCAGGGCCCTCACCGCGGTCGGGGGAGTCACGCGGTGCGGACCTCGGGGAGGTCCCGTTCCTCGGCCCGCACCTTCCTGCTCAACCGGCGGGCCTGTTGTCCATCCTCCTCCTCGCCGTACACCACATCCGAGGGCAAAGGACCCTAATCGGCTAGTCCTTGGTCCTTAAATGGCGCATCAGTGATCAGGAACGACCAGCGGATACGCCCATACGTGCGGCTACAATCTCCCGACTGCACAGGTGATCGAAGGGGAGGGGCGGGGCTGTGGTGCAAGCGAAGAAGATCGCGCTCTACTTGATTGTGGTCTTCGTGCTGTACACGATCATCACGTCCCCGAAACGCGCCGCCGACCTCGTGGAGGTGGGGTTCGAGGGCATTTCCAGTGCCGCTGAGGGCGTCGGAGAATTCATGTCCGAGCTCGTTAAGTAGGAGACCCCCCACCATGATCCGCCACCTGGTCCTGTTCAAGCTGAACGAGGGTGTCGAGCGGGACGATCCCAGGGTCGTCGCCGCAGCCGAGGCGTTCCGGGCACTCGACGGGCAGATCCCGGAGCTGGAGTTCTGGGAGTGCGCCTGGAACATCACCGACCGGCCGATCGCCTACGACTTCGCCATCAACTCGGCCGTCGCGGACGAGGACGCGCTGGGGCGGTACGTCGGGCATCCGGCGCACCAGGCTGCCGCCGGCCAGTGGGCCGCGTTCGCCACTTGGGTGATCGCCGACTATCCCTTCTGACCCGTTCCGGCATCCGGCGCACGAGGCCCCTCCCTTTCAGGAGAGGGGCTTTTCGCCATGTTTAAACCAAAACACCCCCAACACGACACTATGCGGTGCTTGCACACAGTGGACATGTCTTGTGATGCTATGACCGCTTTTGACGGATGAGTTGACCGTAGTTGACCGCAAAGGGGTGGCGACACCGTGCCGGCCAGTACAGCGCCTCAAGTCCCGCCCCAGAACGTCCAGACGGACGACATCCAGACCGAGACCCCCGACCCCACCACGCCCGCCAGGACCCGGGGCGCGGACACCCGGGCGCTCACCCAGGTGCTCTTCGGGCGGCTCAAGGACCTCCAACCGGGCACACCGGAGCACCACACGGTGCGCACCGCGCTGATCGAGGCGAACCTGCCGCTCGTGCGCTACGCGGCGGCCCGCTTCCGCAGCAGGAACGAGCCGATGGAGGACGTCGTCCAGGTCGGCACCATCGGCCTGATCAACGCCATCGACCGCTTCGACCCGGAACGGGGCGTCCAGTTCCCGACGTTCGCCATGCCCACGGTCGTCGGCGAGATCAAGCGCTACTTCCGGGACAACGTACGGACCGTGCACGTGCCGCGCCGGCTCCACGAGCTCTGGGTCCAGGTAACGGGCGCCACCGAGGACCTGACGACCGCTCACGGGCGCTCACCGACCACGGCCGAGATCGCCGAGCGGCTGAAGATCTCCGAGGAGGAGGTCCTCGCCTGCATCGAGGCCGGCCGGTCGTACCACGCGACCTCCCTGGAGGCGGCCCAGGAGGGCGACGGGCTGCCCGGCCTCCTGGACCGGCTCGGCTACGAGGACCCGGCGCTGGCCGGGGTCGAACACCGCGACCTGGTACGCCACCTGCTGGTCCAGCTGCCCGAGCGCGAGCAGCGGATCCTTCTCCTGCGCTACTACAACAACCTGACGCAGTCGCAGATCAGCGCCGAACTCGGCGTCTCCCAGATGCACGTGTCAAGGCTTCTGGCCCGAAGTTTCGCCCGCCTGCGATCCGCAAACAGGATCGAGGCGTAGCTGGATCGGGTAGACCCGAGAAAGATCGCTTCTCGGAGCGTAAAAGCCCCACACCCCCTGTTTCCTGCGCGCTTTCACCGCTGACTTGTCGACATGTCACTACAGCGTGTTGCCGACATGTGACATTCTGCTCGAACCGCGTTTGCCGCAGCCCTACCTCCGGTATTCAGGTGGAGGCTGCGTTCCTCCGATGGTCGTGGCCACCGCGACCGTCCGCGACCTCAAGGGGGTGGCATGTCCGCAGAACAGGGCAGCTCGAAGGTGCTCACGCTCACGAAGAGCGTGCCGGCACCTCCCGTGCTCACCAGCTCGTCGGAAGCCATCGACACCCGCACCCTGTCCCGCTCCCTGTTCCTGCGGCTCGCCGCGCTGGGTCCCGCCTCGGGACCCGACGGAACGGACAGCCCGGAGCGGGCCTATGTGCGGGACACACTCATCGAGCTCAACCTCCCGCTCGTGCGGTACGCGGCGGCACGGTTCCGGAGCCGTAACGAACCCATGGAGGACATCGTCCAGGTCGGCACCATCGGCCTGATCAAGGCGATCGACCGCTTCGACTGTGAACGCGGCGTGGAGTTCCCGACGTTCGCGATGCCGACCGTCGTGGGGGAGATCAAACGCTTCTTCCGCGACACATCCTGGTCGGTGCGGGTGCCCCGCAGGCTCCAGGAGCTGCGCCTCGCCCTCACCAAGACCAGCGACGAGCTCGCGCAGAAGCTCGACCGCTCACCGACCGTGCCGGAGCTCGCCAAGGCACTCGGGGTGTCCGAGGAGGACGTGGTCGACGGCTTGGCCGTGGGCAACGCCTACACGGCGTCCTCGCTGGACTCACCGTCCCCCGAGGACGACGGCGGCGAGGGCTCGCTCGCCGACCGCCTGGGCTACGAGGACGCGGCGCTCGAGGGCGTCGAGTACCGCGAGTCCCTGAAGCCGCTGCTGGCCAAACTCGCCCCGCGCGAACGGCAGATCATCATGCTGCGGTTCTTCGCCAACATGACCCAGTCGCAGATCGGCGAGGAGGTCGGTATCTCCCAGATGCACGTCTCCCGGCTGCTGACACGCACACTCGCCCAGCTCAGGGAGGGGCTCGTCGCCGACTGACCCCGGCGGGCCGGCCGGAACGGTTCACGGCCGCCGGGGCGCCACGATCCGCGTCCCGGTGGCCTCACCGCGTCCAAGGCCGCCTGTGCGCCCCGCAGGGCCAGGAGTTCGCCGCGCGTGCGCCCCGTGCGCCAGGCGCCGTGCGCGCCCCGTCAAGACGACACAGCCGCTCCCGCACCGGCGATGCGGTGCGGGAGCGGCTGCGTGGGAAGAAGTCGCGCACGGCGGGTCCTCCGGCTCCCCGGAACCGGGCAGTGCGGAGGACCGGCGGTGTCGGGGGCGGAGTCCGGTCAGCCCAGCGCTAGCCAGGCGACGGCACCGAGAACGACGATGACCGCCACGACGGCCGCGATCACCCCGGTCTTCGGGCCGGACGAGGTGGCGGCGGGCTGCTGCCTGCCCTGCGGCTCGCCGTCGTCGACGAACGCGCGAAACATCTGCGTGCTGCCCGCCGGGTCGTGAGTGCCCTCGGGGCCCGGCTGCGGGGCGTGGGGGTTATGTGCCATGGCCCAGGACCCTAGCGAACGCAGGCCTTGCGCCCAACCCCCGGGGCCGCAGCGGGTGATACCCCTCCTTCGCGCCCATGACCTCTTCACCCCTTGACCAGGGGGCGCTCCGCGTCCCCACCCGGGCCGGGGCAGGCGGTCGGCTGTGACGAGGAACACACCGATCGCAGACCACCCCCGCGTGCGCTGGGAGCTTGACCCGCCCCCGGCGCGGGCTTTTGCCTTCCTTTACTTATGCAAGCCCTATTTCGTTTGTCTGCAGCAACCATCCGCTTATATCGTTGCCCTAAGCAACAAGATGTCCCCGCGAGATGTATGGAGGGCCGGGTGGCAGCACGGAGCCAGTACGAGGAACTGGCCCGGCAGCTCAGCGCCGTCGGAGCCGTCAAACGGGGCCTCGCCCGCATCCTGCCCTCGGAGTGTCCCGGTGGCTCGGCCACCGTGCTGACGCTGCTGGCCAGATACGGCGAGATGCGGATCACCCGGCTGGCCGAGCTCTTGGCCGTGAACATGTCCGTGACCAGCAGACATGTGACTCACGCGGTGGAGAACGGCTGGATCGAAAGGTCCTTGGACCCGGCGGACAGGCGGTCCCGCATCCTGCGGCTGACCCCCGCCGGGGACGAGCTGCTCGACGAGCTGACACAGCGGACGACCGAGATGTTCGCCCACCACCTCATCGACTGGTCCGACGAAGAGGTCGGCCAGCTGAACACGTTGCTCTCCCGGCTGCGCGACAGCTTCTCCTGCCGCGGCTCCGGGGGATGCGCCCCCGGCAGGCACAGCGGCGACTGCCGCGCCGGGCACCCGGACGAGTCCCACACCCGTACACCCGTGTAACAGAAGCAAAGAGAAGGAAACAAATGGCTACGACCACACCATCCGGTGTGCGGGGCGGCCACGCCGAGCACGGGGCCGTAGAGGCCCCCGCAGGCACGCCGATGACACACCGGCAGATCATGGAAGCGCTGACCGGGCTGCTGCTCGGCATGTTCGTCGCGATCCTGTCGTCGACGGTCGTCTCCAACGCCCTGCCCGAGATCATCTCCGACCTCGGTGGCGGCCAGAGCGCCTACACCTGGGTCGTGACGGCCGCGCTGCTGTCCATGACCGCCACCACCCCGCTGTGGGGCAAGCTCTCCGACCTGTTCAGCAAGAAGCTGCTGGTCCAGATAGCACTGCTCATCTACGTCGGCGGTTCGGTGGTGGCCGGTCTGTCGACGAGCAGCGGCATGCTCATCGCCTGCCGTGTCGTACAGGGCATCGGCGTCGGCGGTCTCTCCGCCCTCGCCCAGATCGTGATGGCCGCGATGATCTCCCCGCGCGAGCGCGGGCGTTACAGCGGCTACCTCGGCGCGGTCTTCGCCGTCGCCACCGTGGGCGGCCCGCTGCTCGGCGGTGTCATCACCGACACCAGCTGGCTGGGCTGGCGCTGGTGCTTCTACGTGGGTGTGCCGTTCGCGATCATCGCCCTCTTCGTGCTCCAGAAGACCCTGAAGCTCCCCGTGGTCAAGCGCGAGGTCAAGGTCGACTGGTCGGGTGCGTTCTTCATCAGCGCCGCGGTCTCACTGCTCCTGCTCTGGGTGACCTTCGCGGGCGACAAGTACGACTGGGTCTCATGGCAGACCTGGACGATGCTGGGCGGCACCGTCGCCCTCATCGGGATCTTCCTGCTCATCGAGTCGAAGGCCAGCGAGCCGATCATCCCGCTGCGCCTCTTCCGCAACCGCACGATCACGCTGGCCTCCGTCGCCTCGCTGTTCGTCGGTACCGCGATGTTCGCGGGCACCGTCTTCTTCAGCCAGTACTTCCAGCTGGCGCGCGGCAAGTCGCCGACGATGTCGGGCGTCATGACCATCCCGATGATCGCCGGCCTCTTCCTGTCCTCGACCATCTCGGGTCAGGTCATCACCAAGACGGGCCGCTGGAAGGCCTGGCTGGTCAGCGGCGGCTTCCTCGTCACCGCCGGCCTCGGGCTGCTCGGCACGATCCGGTACGACACCGAGTACTGGCACATCGCGATCTTCATGTTCGTCATGGGCCTCGGCATCGGCATGATGATGCAGAACCTCGTGCTCGCCACGCAGAACCAGGTGGCCCCGGCCGACCTGGGCGCGGCCAGCTCCGTCGTCACCTTCTTCCGTTCCCTCGGTGGTGCGATCGGTGTCTCGGCGCTCGGTGCCGTCCTCGCCAACCGCGTCACCAGGTACGTCAAGGACGGTCTCGCCGACCTCGGCCCCGACGGCGCCGCGATGGGCCACGGCGGAACCGGCGGCGGGGGCATCCCCGACCTGGACAAGCTCCCCGCGCCGTTCCGTACGGTCGTGGAGGCCGCCTACGGTCACGGTGTCGGCGACGTCTTCCTGTACGCCGCACCGGCCGCGCTCGTCGCCTTCGTGCTGACCCTCTTCATCAAGGAGGTCGCGCTGAAGACGAGGGCCGGCAACGACAAGCAGGACGAGACGGCGGACGCGCCGGAGACCGTCGAGGCCACCACCGTGCCGGCCGCCCAGGCACCGGCCGTGCTCTCCCCCGCCGACGCTCCGGCAGTGGGGACCACCACCACCGAACCCACGGCCCAGGGCACCCCCGTACGCGGTGTGGTGCGCGGCGCGGAGGGCGCACCGGTCGCACAGGCAGCCGTCACGCTGATCTCGCTGGGCGGCCGTCAACTGGGGCGCTCCGTCGCCCAGGCCGACGGCGGCTACGTCCTGGACGCACCGGGCTCCGGTTCGTACGTCCTGATCGCGTCAGCCGACGGCTTCCAGCCCCAGGCGTCCACCGTGGTCGTCGGCGACGAGACGGTCGCCTACGACATCCTCCTCGCCGGTACGAGCGGTCTCTCCGGGACCGTGCGGACCGCGGAGGGCGGCACGCCCGTCCAGGGCGCCATGGTCGTCGTGACCGACGTGCGCGGCGACGTGCTGGCCACGGGCACCTCGGGCGACGCGGGTGACTTCACCTTCGGTGAGCTCATCCCCGGCTCGGTGACCGTCGCCGTCACGGCCGCGGGCTTCCGTCCGCTGGCCCTGCCGGTGGACATCGGCGGCCAGGGCGTCACCCGCCTCGACGCCGTCCTGCGGTCCGGCGCGCTGGTGCGCGGTGTCGTGAGGGCCGGCTCCGGCCGGGCTCCCCTGAACGACGCCCGCGTCACGCTCATCGACGCGGCGGGCAACGTCGTCGCCACCTCGACGACCGGGGAGGACGGCGTGTACGCCTTCACCGACCTGGACGCCGGCGAGTACTCCGTGATCGCGACCGGCTACCCGCCGGTGGCCGGTGCGCTGACCGTGACCGGCAGCGGCGTCGACGGCCACGACGTCGAGCTCGCCCACCCGGGCGCGTAACACACGGAAGATCCACAAAGACCCCTGGCGGAACAGCACTTCGAGCGGAGAGGCTGAGCCGCCGGCGGAAAAGGGCCCCGTGGCGGGACCGGCAGGCAGGGGACGGCCTGCCGGTCCCGCCCGGGGCCCGACTCATCTGAGTCGCTGCGTCACGAGTGATTTGAGCAAGGAGAGAAAACGGGATGGGACTTCGCGCACAGGTACGGACCCGGGACGGCTGGGCGGTCCAGCACGCCGTCGTCACGGTGACCGACATGACGGGCACCCAGGTGCTCCGGGCCGCAGCCGACGAGAACGGGGCCGTCCGCACCGAAGACCTCCTGTCCGCCGGCGCGTACACAGTGATCGTCACAGCGGTCGGTTACGCACCCGTCGCGTCCACCGCACTCGTCACGGCCAGCGGCCGTGTCGAGGCCGGCACCGTGGTGCTGGCCCGGCAGGGCGGCGTGGAACTGCCGCCGCCGGGCACCTGGTCGCTGGACCCGGTGCACTCCTCGGTGGCCGCGGTCGCGCAGCACCTGGGGATCTCCAGCGTGCACGGCCGGTTCACCGAGTTCGGCGGCCGCATCGAGATCGCCGAGGACGTCCAGCGCTCCCGGGTGGACGCCTACATCGCCGCGCCCAGCATCGACACGGGCAACGCCATGCGGGACAAGCACCTGCGCTCGGCGGACTTCCTGGACGCGGAGGTCTACCCGGAGATCACCTACCGCTCCCGCGCGCTGACCCCCGCGGGCCCCGACCGCTGGACCGTGAACGGCGTGCTGACGATGCACGGCGTCGCTCGGGACGTCGATCTGGACCTCAGCTACCTGGGCACCGGTCCCGACCCGTGGGGCGGCGTACGGGCCGCCTTCCACGCGACGGCCCAACTGCGCCGCGACGACTTCGCCATGAACTACAACCAGGTGCTGCAGGCGGGGATCTCCGCGATCGGCACGACCCTGCGCGTGGAACTCGACATCCAGGCGGTCCAGGGCGAGTCCGTCCCGGCGTAGGACCTGCCGGACGGCCGAGGCTCCTTCCGCCGGTCCCGCCCCCGATACGGCACCGGGCGCACGGCGGGACCGCGCTGGAACGGCCTAGGGTTGGCCGTATGGCATCCAATATCGCGACCAACACCGCCGTGGAACTCGCGGACCTGCTGGACTTCGTGCGGCCCCGGCACCGGGCGATCCTGCTGACCACCCGGTCCGACGGGCGCCCCCAGGGGTCCCCGCTCACCTGTGGCGTCGACGACGAGGGCCGGATCGTCGTCTCGACCTACCCCGAACGGGCCAAGACCCGCAACGCCAAGCGCGACGAACGCGTGAGCGTCATCGTCCTGTCGGACGACTGGGACGGCCCGTGGGTCCAGATCGACGGCTCGGCCGAGGTGATCGACTCACCGGACTCGGTCGAGCCCCTCGTCGAGTACTTCCGGAACATCTCCGGGGAGCACCCGGACTGGGACGAGTACCGCGCGGCGATGGTCAAGCAGGGGAAGTCCATCATCCGGATCACCCCTGAGCGCTGGAGCCCGGTCGCCACCGGCGGTTTCCCCGCCCGCCTGGCCGGCGGCAGCTGACCCGTACGCATGAACGCGCCCACTGGGGGTCCGCTGTCCCGGGCCCGTCTGCTCACCTCACCGTCGGTCGGCCCGTCCGTGGTCCGCGAACTGGAGCGGATCACCGGCCGGCCCGCCGGATCCACGGACCGCGTCGGGCCCGGCGAGCCCTTCGTGTACGTGGGGGACGTGCTTCCCGAGGCTCTCCGGACCCCGCGGCTGCTCTGGTTCCACAGCGTCAACGCGGGTACGGACGCCCTCCTGTCCGCCGGGACCTGGCCCGAAGGCGCCCTGCTGACCAGGACGGTGGGCCGGATGGGAGAGCGGATCGCACAGTACGCACTCGGATGGGTCCTCGCCGAGTGCCAGTCGGTCGCCGAGCACACCGCCCAGCACGCACGGGCCGAGTGGCGCCGCCTCCCGTCCGAACTCGCCGCCGGGCGGACGGCCGTCGTCCACGGCACCGGACGCATCGGATCCACCGTCGCCGGGCTGCTGCGCGCGTGCGGGGTGCGCACGATCGGCGTCGGGCGCACGCCACGGGCCGCACCGGCGGGCTTCGACCGGATGGTCCTGGCCGGAACGGCCGAAGAGACCACCGCACTCGCGGAGGCCCGGTGGGTGGTGTCCACGCTTCCCCTGACCGGCTCCACGCAGCGCTACTTCGGCGCCGCACGGTTCACCGCGATGCGGGGCGCCACGTTCATCAACGTGGGCCGGGGCGCGACGGTCGACATGGCGGCGCTCCGGGACGCCCTGCACGGCGGGACGGTGCGGCGGGCCGTGCTCGACGTGCTGCCGGACGAACCCGCCGGTCCCGACGACCCGGCCTGGCGGCTGCCGCACACCGTGATCACGTCGCACTCCTCGGGCATCACGGCGGACGAGGACGTCGTCACGGACTTCGCTGCCTGCTGGGAGGCCCTCACCGAAGGGCACGCACCCGCACTCGCCGTGGACACCCGTCGGGGCTACTGAGTCGCGCCCCGTAACCCGGTCGGCGGCCACGGTGCCCGGGGGGCGGTCCTAGCTAGGAGGGCCGTACGGACCGCTCGCACATCGTCTCGATGCCCGCGATCAGGAGGTCGAGCGCGAACTCGAAGTCCCGCTCGCGCTTCTCCTCCACGGTGTCCCCGGCGCCGGCCCGCATCACGCTCTCCGAGTACGCCATCGCGCGGCTCAGTTCCGGGTCCGCGCGGATCGAGCCCATCGCGCGCTCGACGTACTCGTCCTGACTGAGGCCGGCCTCCACGGTGCGCTGCACGAAATGCCCCTCGACGGCGCCGAATCCGTAGACGAACTGGAAGACGGCCGCCATCCCGCCCGTCCGGCGTTCGAGGGGGAGCCCGGTGGCCCTGATGACGTCCTGGACGGCGTACGAGAACAGCATCGAGTGCGGGCCGATGTTCAGGAAACTCCCGGCGAGAGCCGAGGCCCAGGGGTGGCGGACCAGCATCCCGCGGTAGCTGGTGGCCAGCTCCCGCAGCCGGTCGCGCCAGTCCGCGTCCTCGCGCGCGGGCGGGATCTCGCCGAAGACGGAGTCCAGGGCGAGTTCCAGCAGGTCGTCCTTGGTGTCGACGTACCAGTAGAGGGACATCGCCGTCACGTCGAGTTCGGCGGCGAGGCGGCGCATGGAGAACTTCGCGAGACCGTCCGCGTCGAGCAGCCGCACACTCGCCGTGGTGATCCTGTCCCGGTCCAGGCCGGCCGGCTGGTCCGCCCTGCGGGCGCGCGACGGTGTACGCCGGTCCAGCCACACACTGACCCGCGAAGGGTTCTTCACACGGTCTGCCGCGGACCCCATGGCGCACACTCCTCTTCGTCCGGTGGCACGGACTGCGTACCGGCACCCCGTCCGATGCTATGCCCGCCACCTGGGGCGTTCAGTCCGTCGGCACGCGCTCCGCCCTGCGCAGCAGGGCGGCCGCGAGCAGTCCACCGGCCAGGACGGCCGCGGCGCCGACCAGTTGGCTGGTCTCCAGCCCCGAGGCGAAGGCGTCCGTGATGCCCGCACGTTCCCCCGGGCCGTCCGCGGCCGCCAGAGCTGCGGGGAGCGAAGCCGCCCCGACGGCGCCCGGCACGAGCGCGGCGAACCGCGAGTTGAGCACGGCGCCGAGCACCGCGACGCCGAGACCGTTGCCGAACTCGGCGAGCGTGCCGTTCACCCCGGCACCCACCCCGGCCCTCTCCTGCGGGATGGCGCTCATGATCGCGTTGGCCATCGCGGGCATGGCGAGCGCGATGCCCGCGCCCATGACGACCAGTCCGAGCAGCATGCCGCCGTATCCGTGGCCTCCCAGCACGGCGATCGCCGCGAGCCCCGCGGAGAGCAGGCCCATCCCCGTGGCGATGGTCGCGGGCGTGCCCATCCTCGGGACCAGCCGGGCGCCGAGGCCGGTGAGGTTGAGCAGCACGACGGTCAGGGCGAGCGGGGCCGTGCGCAGCCCCGCCTCCAGCGGCTCGTAGCCGAGCACGAACTGGAGGTGCTGCGTCAGCAGGAACAGCGATCCGGTCATCCCGAAGGCGACAAGGACGGCGCCGGCCACCGCGCCGGTGAACCTCTGGTCGCGGAAGAAGCGCATGTCCAGCATCGGGTGGGGGACGTGGAGCTCCCAGAGGACGAACCCGGTGAGGACGGCGACCCCGGCGAAGGCGGTCAGCAGGACCCGCCCGGAGTCCCAGCCGTGCTCCGGGCCGGAGATGATCGCGTACACGACGGCCGTCATGCCGAGGGTGGAGAGCAGCGCGCCGACGAGGTCGGGGCGGTCACCGCTCGGGTTCTTCGAATCCGGGACCAGGCGGACGACGGCGATCAGTCCGGCCACCGCCACCGGGATGTTGACCAGGAAGATCGCGCCCCACCAGAAGTGGTCGAGCATCACCCCGCCGATCAGCGGACCGGCCGCGAATCCCAGGGAGCTGACGGTGGACCAGATACCGATGGCCTTGACGCGTTCGGTGTCGTCGAAGATCTGCACCACGACCGCGAGGGTGGTCGTGATCAGCAGCGCGCCTCCGACCCCCATGCCCGCGCGGGCCGCGATCAGCTGGCCGGAGGACTCCGCGAGCCCCGCGACGAGCGAACCGGCACCGAACAGCGCCAGGCCCGCGACCAGCATCTTCTTGCGCCCGTAACGGTCTGAGGCGCTCCCCGCGCTCAGCAGCAGACCGGACTGCACGAGCGAGTAGGCGTTGATCATCCACTGCACATCCGCGGTGGAGGCGTGGAGTTCGCCGGTGAGCGAGGGGATCGCGACGTTCAGGACGGTGTTGTCGAGCAGCACGGTGAGCTGGGCGAGGCAGATGACGCCGAGGATCAGCCAGCGCTGCGCATGGGCGCCCCGGGGTGCGAGTTCGTTCTGCTCGGCGGCGGTCGCCGTCATGCGGACTCCTGGTTCCGGTGCACACGGTGGTGCACGTTCCGGTGGGCCTGCGGGTTCCCTGTACGGTGTACAGGGAACATGCTGTACACCGTAGAACAGTCCTTGTACGCCGTACAACTCCTTTGTGTGTCCCCCCGGCCGCACTCACCGCGGGCAGTGGGAAAGGGCGGTGGCCCGGGGCGTTTCACCCCGGGCCACCGCCCTTTCCGTCCTGCCGCCTGCCTCTTGGCCTCCTCGAAGTTCTCGCCTGCACCGCCCGCCAGGGCCTCTTCCTCCCGCTCACGGGGCTATGCACCCGGCTTGATCAGATACCCCGCCCCACGTCGGGTGTGGATCATCGGGGGCCTCCCGGCGTCGATCTTCTTGCGCAGGTAGGAGATGTAGAGCTCGACGACGTTCGCCTGGCCGCCGAAGTCGTAGTTCCAGACCCGGTCGAGGATCTGGGCCTTGCTCAGCACGCGGCGCGGATTGCGCATCAAAAAGCGCAGCAGTTCGAACTCGGTCGCCGTCAGGTGGATGAAATCGTCGCCCCGGCTCACCTCGTGGCTGTCCTCGTCCAGCATCAGGTCACCGACGACGAGGGTCGACTCACTGCGGGCGGAAGCGGTACCGGAGCGGCGGATCAGCCCCCGCAGCCGCGCGACGACCTCCTCCAGGCTGAACGGTTTGGTGACGTAGTCGTCCCCGCCCGCCGTGAGCCCCGCGATCCGGTCCTCCACCGCGTCCCGCGCGGTCAGGAACAGCACAGGCACGTCCGAGAGTTCGCGCCGCAGCCGGCCGAGCACGGCGAGCCCGTCCATGTCGGGGAGCATCACGTCGAGGACCACCGCGTCCGGCCGGAAGTCGCGCGCGGTCCGGACGGCACCCGCAGCGTCCCCCGCGCTGCGCACCTCCCACCCTTCGTAGCGCAGCGCCATGGAGAGCAGCTCGGTCAGCGGAGCCTCGTCGTCCACGACCAGCACGCGGACGGGGCTGCGGTCCGGTCCGAGCAGTTCGGTACGCCCCTGGGGCGAGGTCGTCGTCATCGCTCAAGCCTGTGAGACGGCGGTGAGAGAGACCTTTCGCCTGCCTGTGAATTTCCTGAGAACCGCGCCGGAGCGCGCGGGCCCGGTCCCGCCTGCTCACCGGAACAATGCGTCCGCGTTCCCGTGGCAGACCGCCCGCAGCCAGTCGTCGCCCAGCCCCAGGCGCTCCAGCGCGTGCAACTGGTGGACGTAGGGATACGGGATGTTCGGGAAGTCCGTACCGAGCAGGATCCGGTCCCCCAGGTCCGCGAGCCGCCCGAGTTCTCCCGCCGGGAAGGGGGTGAAGCCCTCGGTGAAGTCCGTGAACGCCATCGTCGTGTCGAGCCGCACCTCGGGATACGCCGCCGCCAGGTCCAGGAAGTCCGCGTACTCCGGCATTCCCATGTGCGCCACGATCAGCCGCAGCCGGGGGTGGCGGGCGAGCAGCCGGGAGACGGGCCCGGGCCCGGTGTACGCACCCGGCGCCGGCCCGGAGCCGCAGTGCGTCACCACCGGCACGCCCGCTTCCGCCAGCAGGCCCCAGACCGGCTCCAGCAGCGCGTCGTTCGGGTCGTACGCACCCACCTGGAGATGCGACTTGAAGACGCGCGCCCCCGCCTCGACCGCTTCCCGTACGTAGGTCTCCACGCCCTCCTCGGGGAAGAAGGTCGCGGTGTGCAGGCAGTCGGGCACCTCGGCGGCGAAACCGGCCGCCCAGCCGTTCAGCCAGGCCGCCATCCCCGGCTTGTGCGGGTAGAGCATCGAGGTGAACCTGAGCACCCCGAACGAGCGCAGCAGGGCCAGCCGTTCGTCCTCGTCGTGCCGGTAGGTGATCGGCCACTCCAGGCCGGTCAGCGGTCCCGCCGAGTCGAAGTACGCCCAGACCTTGCGGAGCACCCGCTCCGGCATGAAGTGCGTGTGGACGTCGATGAGCCCGGGCAGCCCGAGCCGCTGCCGGAAGCGCCGCACGTCATCGCGTTCACGGTCGTCGCCACTCATCCGCCCCACCCGCCTCGTACGTCTCCGGGAACGATCCCCGGCGACCCTCTCAGAACAGGCCGTCCTGCACTCCACCGCCCCCTACGGACACGGCCGGCGCGCTCACTCCCGCCCGGGCGTCGGCGGCCACCAGGTCCCAGCCCGTGATGAGCCGGGTGTCCAGCACGACGATGCCCTCGCCCACGGTCTCCAGGTGCAGATCGGGGCCGGCCGCCGCGACCAGCCGCCCGGCCACCACGCACCCGTCCACCAGCCCGGTCACCACTCGCGCCGCCGGCCCGGCACCGGCCAGACCGAACACCCCGGCGTGGTCGACGGCCTCGAAGGGCAGCCGCTCCAGGGCCTCCGGCCAGCCCGCCCCCTCCAGCGCGGCGGCCCGGGCGTACAGGCCCTCGATCTCCGCAGCGCGCTCGGCCACACCCGGCAGACCGGCCCGGACCGCGCGTTTGCGCGCGTACGGGATCCGGTCGGGCACACCGAGCGCGGAGCGCAGCAGCTCCTCCGTCCGCCGGGCGGCCATCAGCGGCCCGCGCCCCAGCCAGCTGAAGACCACGGCCCCCTGCTCGCGCAGCCTGGCCGCCTCCCGCGCCTCCCCGGTGATCCCGACCTTGACCATGCCCGGCCCGAACCAGGCCAGATAGACGCGGTACGTCCGGGGGTCGTCGGCGATCGTGTCGGCCGCCACCGAGTGCGCCCGGTCAAGCCGCGCGCACTCGGCACACCTCGCACCCGTGCTCCGTGCCGGCACGACGGCAACCGACGGGCAGGCGTTCCCGCGCGCTCCCACACAGTGCCGCTCGCCCCCGGCCCGGAAGCCCAGCTCCGTCCCGTAGGCCAGGGCGCTCGTCCGCGCCCGCCCCGCCCCGTCGCTCCGCGACCAGCCGAGCACCGGCACGCCTGCGGGCCAGCTCAGCCCGGTGCACCGCCAACCACTCATGGCACCCCCGGCCGGCTCGTACGGTGAGCGTGCGGGTCTCCCGGACCGCGCGCGCGTCGGAGCACCATTGTCCCTCCCGCCCCGCCACGACCGCCGACTGCCGGACCACCCGTCACAGCTCCCTGACGCGGCGCGCGGGCTACTATCCGGGCCATGGCGCTGACCGCGAACGACATGGACCGGTTCGAGGCATCCATGCCCCGCCTGAAGGCCATCGCCTACCGCCTCCTCGGCTCCGCGAGCGACGCGGAGGACGCCGTACAGGACACGTTCCTGCGCTGGCAGGCCGCCGACACCGGCCGCATCGAGACCCCCGAAGCCTGGCTGACGAAGGTCCTCACCAACCTGTGCCTCAACCAGCTCACCTCCGCGCGCGCCCGTCGCGAGACCTACGTGGGCCAGTGGCTGCCGGAGCCGCTGCTCGCCGGGGACCCGATGCTCGGCCCTGCCGACACCGCCGAGCAGCGCGAATCCGTCTCGTACGCGGTCCTCACCCTCATGGAACGCCTCACGCCGAACGAGCGGGTGGTCTACGTCCTGCGGGAGGCCTTCGACTACCCGCACCGGAAGATCGCGGAGATCCTCGACATCACCGAGCCGGCCTGCCAGCAGATCTTCCACCGTGCCAAGAAGCACGTCGCCGAAGGAAGGACCCGCACCGAGATCGACGAGGCCGCCGCCCGGCGGATCGTCGAGGAGTTCCTCACGGCCGCCACCAGCGGCCGGACCGAACCACTCGTGCGGCTGCTCACCGACGACGCCGTCGCGATCGGCGACGGCGGCGGGAAGGTCCCTGCCCGCGCGAAGGCGTTCGAGGGCGCTCTCGCGGTCGCGAAGTTCATGCGGGGCCTGTTCAAGCCCGGCAAGGCCAAGCGCGCGATCGTCGGCGGCTCCCCCGAGGTCCACATCTCGGACGCCAACAACTCCCCCGCCGTCGTCGTGGTGCTCGAAGGCCGGGTCATCGGTGTCATGTGCCTGGAGATCACCGCGGACGGTATCGCCGCGTTCCGCAGCCAGGTCAACCCCGACAAGCTCGAACGCGCCACCCTCCGATGGGCCGCGTCCGAGCACGGGGAGCCCCTGCTCATCGCCTTCTGACCCCCGTCCTGACCGCTCCATGACCCCGGTGTGAGGTGCCTCACACCGGGGTCATGTCAGGAATCGGCGGGCTGCCCGGTTCAAGGGGCGAACCCGCGCGAGACAGGAGCAGGGAAATGAAGCACCGGATCATCGTCCTCGGAGCCGGATACACCGGAGCCATCGCAGCCGGCCGCCTCGCCAGGCGGCTGCACGGCGACGACGTCGCCATCACCCTCGTCAACGCCGAGCCCGACTTCGTCGAGCGGGTACGGATGCACCAACTGGCGGTCGGCCAGGACCTCCGGCCCCGGCCCTTCAGCGAGATGTTCGCGGACACGGGCGTCGAGCTGAGGCTCGCCAAGGTCACCGGTGTCGACGTCGACCGCAGGACCGTCGCCGTCATCGACACGAACGGCGCAGGAGAACTCGCCTACGACACCCTCGTGTACGCCCTCGGCAGCAGCTGGAACACCCAGGGCGTCCCCGGCACCGCCGACCACGCCCACGAGATCGCCGGCCGCCCCGGGGCACTCCGGCTGCGCGAGCGCCTGGCCGGCCTCGACGCCGGACAGACCGTGGTCGTTGTGGGCGGTGGACTCACCGGCCTGGAGGCCGCGACAGAGATCGCCGAGGCCCGGCCGGACCTCGGCACCGCCCTCGCCACCCGCGGGGAGCTCGGCGACTGGCTGTCCCCCAAGGGCAGGAGGCACGTACGGAAGGTCTGCGACAAGCTCGGCATCACCGTGCACGAACACACGGCCGTCACCGCCGTCGGGGCCGACCGCGTCACCACCGCCGACGGCAAGGACATCCCCGCCGCGGTCACCCTGTGGACGACCGGATTCGCGGTCCACCCCATCGCGCAGGACAGCGCACTGGAGGTCACCGGCACCGGCCAGGTCGTCGTCGACGGAACCATGCGCTCGGTCTCCCACCCGGACGTCTACGCCATCGGCGACGCGGCGATGGCGATGGGCCCCGCCGACAAGCCGCTGCGGATGTCGTGCGCGACGGGCACACCCACCGCGTGGCAGGCAGCCGACGCCCTCGCGGCCCGCCTGACCGGCACGAAGCTCCCGAACATCCCGCTGCGCTACTTCAACCAGTGCATCTCCCTGGGGCGCAGGGAAGGCCTGATCCAGTACGTCACCGCCGACGACCGATCCGTCCGGGCGGCCCTGACCGGCCGGCCCGCCGCGGTCTACAAGGAGCTGATCTGCAAGGCCGCGGCCTGGGGCGTGGCCAACCCGATGATGGGACTCCCGGCCCGGCGGCGCCGCGTCACGCGTGAGGGGACGGCCGTCCAGGGCCGGGTGGTGGAGAGCTCGGTGGTGGAGAGCTCGGTGGTGGAGGGCCAGGCAGTGAAGGGATCGGCCGCCGAGGCTTCGTCCTGAACCGGCCGGGCAGGTACGACGGGGCGTCGGCCGGTGCTGGCCGGCACCTGCCGGCACCGGTGGGCACCAGTCGGTTCCCGCTCGCGGTGGACTCGGCCTGAGCCGGGGCGCCGGTCCTGAGCCGGGGCGCTGGTCCTGAGGCATAGAACCTTTGGCCACGGATATTCTCTGGCGGTGTCGAACCAGTCAGTGGCAGCGGGAGTCGGTCTCGCCCGTGTGATGGCGCACTGCGGCGGAAGCCCGGTCGGTGCCGTGAAGTTCCTTGTGGGGGCGGTAGCCTCCGCGCCGGCAGCCCCAGAACCCTACGCCGCACTCGCCGAGTTGTGGCGGGACCGTCGCTCCGAGCTCAAGGAGGGCCTCGAAGGGAACGGATCCCTGCCGGCTGTGCTGGCGCAGGCGTACTTCCTGTTCCTCGACGGGGACATGGACGCCGCGGTGATGACCCTGGGCTCGGTGACGGGCGCACGGCCCGAGGTGGCATGGGGCGCGGCGCCGTGGTTCGGTGATGCGCGCTTCCTCGACGCGGTGAGCGCCGAGGCGTTGGCGGAGGCCTGTCTGCGGACGTTGGACTACGGCCACGACCTGGACAACGACGAGATGCGCGAGCGGTTCAAGCCCTGGTTCCATGCCATCGACCTGGTGTCCGAGCGGAATCCCGTGCCGGAGTCGCTGGCAGCCATGTCCCGGTTGCCCCGCGCCTGCGGCCGCTACGAGCCGGCTCTCGCCCTGTGCGACCGCGCCGATGCCGTCGATCGGATCATGTGGACTGCGGTCGCGCGGGCGAACACCTGGCAGGCGATGGGTGACCTGGACCAGGCCGCGGCGTCCTTCGAGGCCGCGCTCGCCCTGGATCCCGCCAACTGGTCGCTCTACCTGGACCTTGCCGACGTGCGCGCCGCGCAGGGTGACTTCGCCGCCTCGGTGGGTCTCGTCGAACAGGGCCTGCGACACGAACCACGCGAAGTCTCCCTGCGCGCTGCGGGTGCCGCATACCGCACGCGCCTGTCAGGCTCGTCCGACGACCTGCGGGCTCTGATCGTCCTGGCTCCGGAGCTCGCGAACGCCTCCTACCGGAAACTGCTGATCGACCACGCGTGCGCCGGGCCGGGACTGCCCCCGGCACTCGTGGCCGAGGCCATCGGTATCGGCAAGGGCTGAACGCGCCCCCGGTTGCCGTGGTTGCGGTACTTCACTGCCGCACCGCCGTGGATGTGGTCAATCGGAGTGCTGGGCCGGGGAGGGCCACTGCCCCTCCGCGAACTGCATCGCCCAGTAATAGGGGTTCACCTCAGCGAGGGTGCGCGCGTCCCAGCGGGTTGGATCGTCTTCTCTTGGAACCGCGACTTCGACGGACGGCCCCCAGAGCGCGAGCCGTTCCTGGCAGACGCCGCAGGGCGGCAGGATCAAGATCCTGCCGCGCTCCAAGTCACGGCAGACGCAGACGGATGCGGTGACGGCTCGGTCCTGGGTGTAGGCCTGAATGAATGCCCCGGTCTCCTGGCAGAGTGCGACCGAGCCGTTCATGTTGTCGAGGCCGACGCTTGTCAGGACGCCACCGTCGGCGAGTCGCACAGCGGATGCCCCACCAGGCTCGCCCGCGGGCTAGCGTCGGTTCATCAGTTCCACGGCCGCGTCTATGAGCGCCTGGTCGAGTTTCATACACCGGAGTCTGGCACGCACGTTCCTGCTACGCCGCGCGCCCAGGGAACGGCAGCGGAGCGAGCACCAGGCGAACCCCTGGTGATACTGCCGCAGCGCACCTTGGACCGGTGGCGAGGTACGCGCCGCGATCGGCCGGCTGTCCGACTCGATGGGCGGTACCGGCTGACACGGTTGCTGTACTTCGCCGCTGTACGGGCAACGCGAGAGGCCCCCAGGATTTCTCCCGGGGGCCTCTGGCCTGCTGTGCACTCGGCAGGATTCGAACCTGCAACCTTCTGATCCGTAGTTGTATGACGGCCGTCCATGGTGTCCACACAGTCCATGAATGAGGCTCTGAGGCCAGGCAAGGACCCTCGATTCCCAGTGCTCGCGTGCAGTCTGTGAGATGTGTGTGAGAAATCGCAGGAGGCCGCGCCAACAGGGGCGGCCTCTCACGAAGGGGCCGGCAGCAGTCACGGAAGCGGGCTATCCCTGTCGAGGACGCCGGCTATTCGGGCGGCTGCGATCTCCGCCCGCAGCGACTCGATCTGGCGCCGCAGGCCCCGGACGAGCAGGAGAACCAAGACGATTCCCACGACGATGAGGACTCCGAGTGCCACCGTGATCATTGCTACTGCCTTTCCCCGTTTTTGTCTGTGCTGCGGCCTGGCAGGCGGTGACGCCTGCCAGGCCTGGTCGCTGCAGCCTCTGCGACCGGTGGATCCTTGCCCGCGGGCAACGACCTGCGTGCTATCCCCAGCCGAGGTCGGTCTTCGCGGCAGGAGCAGTAGGAGCCGGAGAAGGGCTCGGGCCGGCAGCACCCTGCTCGAGCTCCTCGGTGACGGTGGTGGATTCCAGGTGAGTGCCGCCTTCGTCTGCGACGGCCGGGACGGCAGGAGCGGCAAGCGCAGCGGCCAGTACTGCACTGGCGGCCAGGATGCGGATTCTCATGTGTGCCCTCCATGCGGATATGCCTCGAACAAATATCCGAGTCACTTGCAGTGAGGACATCGTTACATGTGCTTGACCAGTGAACCAAGGTGCGACCCGTGCCAGAATCGGCAGCTGCGTGAAGTGGCATCACCGACACTTAGGGGTTGTAGGGATGTTGGGAAAATCTTTGGCGTCGAGTGAGATCGCCGCCTACCAATCCATCGCCGCCGGGGAACACCCCGAGCCATCCCTGGCGACCGACAGACTTGCCGCTCTGGGCCTGGTGGAGCACCGGCCGCACGACGGATCGTGGGTCGCGCACGATCCCCGCGCTGCCGCCCACAGCCTCATGGGGGACGCCCTGGCGGAGCTGCGTGAACTGGTCACCCGCATGCAGACGATCCCCACTCTGGCGGAACTGTCGGTCGACTACGATCCGCACCGGATGTACGGGGGTCCCGCATCGGAGTTCCTGCCGACCCGAGATGCGATGAACACGCGCATCGGGGACGTGTCGGTCGCAGCCTCCTCGTCCGTGATCACCGCACAGCCAGGAGCGCCGGCGGACCGAGATCCGCGCGTCGTCGCCCTGGGCGTGCAGCGCACCCTCGAAACCCTGGACGCCGGGGCGGAGGTACGGAGCCTCTACACCAGCACGGCCGTGAGCCACAACCAGACCGCCGCATACGTCGAGCAGATCGCCTCGGCAGGGGCGGAAGTGCGGACACTGGCAGGCACCTTCCCCCGCATGCTGATCGTGGACAGCCGCGATCTGTTCGTCGAGAACCACGTCGTACCGGGAGCCGACAACGACGCGGGCTGGCACGTCACCGATCGAGGGTGCGTGGCCTGGGCGGAGCTCGTGTTCGGCACCCTGTGGGATCGAGCCAGCCGCTGGGCCGACACCGGACCGAACGTGGTCTCCGCAACCTCCGGCCGGCAGCGACAGATCCTCGTCGAACTGGAGGCCGGATACACCAAGCGGCAGGCGGCGAGACGTCTGGACCTCAGCGAGCGCACGGTGACTGGGGAACTGTCCGCGCTCCGTAAGGCGCTCGGCATGCGGACGCTGTATCAGGTGATGGCGTGGTGGGCGACCAGCCCGGACCGAGGACTGCCGTAGCACCCGCCCCCCCTTTTCTGATCTTGCTCAGGGCACGGTGCGCGGCACAAGATCACAACATGCAGCTACCTAGCTGCTGACTTGAGACTACGGCGGCCGCAGCGTTTGTCGAGTGCCGCACCATGATCATCCGTCCTGGCTCTTCGACGAGCGTCGTCGCTTCGGCGACCAGGTACGGGCGCGTCGGATGCAGCGGGACCTCACCCAGGAGGCGCTCGCGGAACGCGCTGGTATTAGCCGGGACACCGTCCAGCGCATCGAACGCGCAACCAACAACCCTCGCCTCACCGACCTGCTTCGGGTGGCCCGTGCACTAGAGACACGGCTATCAGACCTCCTCGGAGAATGACCGACCGAGACCGGGCACCGGAAGCCCAGCGCCCGTTGCTGCAAGATCAGGCAGCCACAGAGCGGTGCTGGGCCCACGCGCGGGCGGCCTCGGTCAGCGCGCTCCGGTGAGGCATCGGGCTGGTGCGTTCCCTGTTCTCCCACACCGCGTACAGAGACTGTGCGAACGCGCTGATGGCCCGGTCTGGGGCCAGGTCGTAGGCGGGCACCAGACGGGCGACAGCCTCGGCCTGCTCTGCCGTATGCCCGGCGTGGATGAGGCGTGGCACGGTGAACGCAGTGTCAGCCCACGCAGGCGCTGGGCAGGCCAGCGCCCAGTCGACGAGGAAGACGCCGTCGGCGGTCCGCAGCATGTTGAGCGGCGACATGTCCGTGTGAGTCAGGGTGGCCCCGGTCAGGGCATCGGCCTGCCCGGCCGGGACGAGAGTGCCCCACCTGGCGGGCAGGGGCTTCTTCTTCACGGCCGCCGGCCACGGCGTCCCGGACATCGTGCGCAGCCCGGCGACCAGGGCGGGCAGGTCCTCGGACTGCGGGGACAGGTCGGGGTGCGGGCCGTCGAGGAACTCGTACCCGCAGAGCAGCCACCCGCCTGCCTCGATCTGCCACAGCGACGTCGGAGCGGGCCGGGCCTGCGCTGTCACCTGGGCCTCGGTCCGGTACATCCACGCGGTGGGGGCGTCCACCGGTGTGCCCTTGACGAAGACGCGCCGCCCACCGGAGGTGCGCAGGACGCAGGCGAGCGGGGACATCACTCCCTCGGCGGCCGTCTCGGCTCCCTCGACGGGGCCGGTGCGGGCGGCGACGGCGCGCCGCGTGACGGGCGGAAGATCTGTCCAGGCTGTGCGCTGCACGAAGGCTGCTCCTCGTAGGACACGGGCCGACCCCCGACCCAGCCACAGAGTGGCACAAGATCGGGGGCCGACGGGTGTGATGCTCAGGTGGTCTGAGCGGTGTTGTGCTTCGGGCTGTTGTGGCAGTTCGCGTGGCACTGCGAGCAGTCCGCGATGTCGAGCTCGGGCCAGAACTCGAGGTCGACCACGTACCCAGCGGCGGTGATCGCCTCGACGGTGCGGGCGCGCAGCGCCTTCCCGCCGCCGTGCTCGTCCTTGTCCAGGAACCCGGGCTGGTGGTCGACGAACTTGCCGAGCTGGTCGGTGCAGAACTCGCGGTACGCCTTCGTGTGGAGGAGGAAGGCGTGCCAGAAGTCATCCACCATCGGGGACGGGCTCACCGGCTCCGGGCTGTCCACGCCGACGGCGAGGAAGGCGAGCATCTGGCCGACGCCTCGGTGGGCGAACTCGGCCTTCATCTCGGGGAACTTGTCGAGCATGTTTGCCACGAGGATGCCGCGCATCTCCGGGTTGAGCAGGGTTGCCGCGTCGATCGCGGGCTGTGTCTGTACCGTGTTCATTGCTGTGTTCCCTCCTGGTTGGAGTGGTGCACTGGGGTTTCCGTCGGCGTCGCAGGGCGGGCAGGCCCAGACCTCGACGTCCTGGACGTGGGCGCAGACCTGTTCGAGGATCCGGCCGGCGGACACGGCGCCCGTCGTGAGCGGTTGCTTGCACCAGACGCAGGCCCGGCCCGCCCGCTGGTCCCACGACAAGGTGATCAGCGCGGGCAGCTGGCGCACGGAGGTCACGGCCGCGGCTCCGTGCACTTCGGGCACTGGCACGCCGGGAACCGGTCGGTCGCCGCGGGCCGTTCGAGCGGCGCGACTTCCGCTTCCTCGCGCACCACCCGGATCCCCCCGTCACGGTTCACCTCGTACACCTTGATCGTCATCGTCACGATGACGCCCCTTCCGCTACCGTGCGTTGCCCGGCCATCACTGCACCTACGACGGTAGGGAGCGGGGGCCGCCGCTTGAACTGACCGCGGGTACGGGTGCCCGGCCGCGATCAACAGGCAAGGGGGACACCATGAACACCAGCTCACGCACCACCCTGACCGCCGGTCAGGGAACCCAGCCACGGGCCCGCGGCGGCGTCGTGTCCGGGTACGTTTTCCGGCTGATCCGCGAGCAGCTGGGCCACACCCAGGACACCCTCGCGGAACGGTTCCGGGTCTCGGCCGACACCGTGGCCGGGTGGGAATCCGGGCGGCGCCCCCTGACCGCCGTACCGGTCGGGCAGATGCTCGTCTACCGGCACCAGCTCCTGCAGCTGGGCAGTGCGCCCGCCCTCCTCTTAGCTCTCGAGCGGGCCATGGAAGCGGACGTGCTCCTGGCCGGCGCTCTCGACGAGGACGTCCCTGCCGACGACAGCCCGATGGGCGCGTGGGTCATGCAACGCGACCTGGTCGAGGTCCTGTCCTGGCCGCTCAACGGCGTGACCCCCACCCCGCTGCGCAAGCTGCCCGACCCCCCGCGCCCGCGCCGCGGCCCCGTGCCGCGCGGCCCGGAGCTCCCGGCCGGCGACCGCCGCCGCTTCTTCTCCCGCATGCGCCAGACCGCCGAGCAGGCGCGCGGCGAGGAACGCTTCCTCCTCCGCCGCCAGGCCCTCTACCTGGCCGGGTACGACAACGCGTCCGACACTTCCGCCTGGCTGGCCCAGCAGCAGCGCACCGAGCGCCCCGACGGCTGGCTCACAGGCTGGCTCAACTCCCGCTCCGTCGCAGCCGTCGCCGCCAGACAGGGCGACCGGGACCGGATGGGGCACTTCATCCAGACGACGCTCGCCGACGACGACGCGGGCGAGGCCGCGAACCTGAACTACTGGGCGTACTGGATCGGCGAGGCCCCGCACCTCCAGCTGTCCGACGACTTCATCGCCGACCCGAACCCCGGCCCGTGGCCCGGCGACAAGCTGATGCGCCACCTCGTGCAAGGCCTCACCCCGCACCACGGCTTCTTCGACCTGAACGTCCACACCCTGTGGGCGCTCCTCGCCGCTCGCCCGAACCTGCTCCGTCCAGGAACCGTGATCGGGAACGAGCTACGCGCCGCGCTCCCCGTGATGTTGGATGACCGGGAGCTGTCGGCGCAGGCGCGCCGCGAGCTGGAAGGCATCCGGTACGCAATCCGCCTTGCTGAGGCGTGAGAGGAGACGGGCGTGGCTGACGACCTGGCCGCAGTGGGGCGCTTCCTGTACGAGGCGGGCACGCTCAAGAGCGCGCGCCGAACCGGCTGGTGGATGGCAGGAGTCAACGACCCGGAGAGCGTCGCAGAGCACTCGTGGCGCACCTCGCTGATCGCGTCGATCATCGCGAAGCTGGAAGGCGCCGACCCGGCGCAGGCAGCGTTCCTCGCCGTGTGGCACGACACCCAGGAAACCCGCACCGGGGACGTCAACCACCTCGGGAAGAAGTACGCGCCGACTGGCGACCCGCAGGACGTCACCGCCGACCAGACGGCGGGTATGCCCGAGGTCCTGGCTTCGGCCGTGCGGGACCTGGTCGCGGAGTACGAGGCGAAGGAGTCACCCGAGGCGATCTGCGCCCGCGACGCCGACAAGCTGGAGTGCATGCTGCAGGGCATCGAGTACAAGGCCCAGGGCTACGAGAACGCGCAGCGCTGGATCGACAACAGCAGGGGCCGTCTCGTCACGGAGACGGGAAAGCGGCTGGCTGATGAGCTCCTCGGGCAGGGCACGCTCGACTGGCTGCGCACTGCCCTCGGCGAGAATCCCTGACGTGGACGCGCGAAAGCCGCCCCTTGTCGACCCCCGTAGGGGGCCGGACAAGGAGCGGCTTTCGTGTTCAGCGGAGCAGGGCAAGGACCCCGGTTGCTGTGCCGGCCACGCCGGCAAGGACACCGATTGTGGGCAGCGGCCAGCGTGCACGTTCCAGTGCACGCAGGCGGGTCTCATGGTCGGCGACGTCTTTACCGAGATCGGTGAGACCCTGCCCGATCCCGTCCAGCTTCGTCTCCACCCGAGTCAAGCTATCGCTCAGGGATCTCAGCTCCTGATACATCTGCGCCGGAGGGATGTACACCCCCGGGTCCTGCGGCGTCACCACCTACACCCCACGGGCGAGGGAGGCAGGGTCGGCGTCGGCGGGCAGAGTCGATGCGGTGCCCTTCCGGCCGAGACGGCCGGCCACCCAACTCTTCGCCGAGGACAGAGCCAGGGCTACGGGCGCGGCCCACCACGCGGGTATGTCCGCGAGCTCGGTCACGACCAGGCCGAGCGAGGCCTGTGCCCCGGTCCACGCCGCACGCTCGCCGAGGTCGAGCAGAAGCTGCTTGTTCATGGGGTCACTTCTTCCTGAGGCCGTTAGCGACCTCGAACGCGTACTGCCAGGTCTTTGGTCCGGTCAGCCCGTCGGCGGGGCCGAGGGCGGACACGTAGTGGCGCTGCAGCGCGGCGACCTTGTCGAGGTCCATCTGCGTCATGAGGGTGGAGGGGCCGACCTTGTACCGCGGCCCCCAGTCCCCCTTGTGTAGCCACCCCTGCAGCTGCAGCGCGTACTTGTTCCGGGCGCCGCGCTTGAAGTAGCCGCGGCCGGGAAACTTCGGGAGCTTGGGCTTGGACGGGGTGGCGGGGGCCGGGGCGTCGGGCTTGTCGCCCAGGCGGCCGTCGACCCGGTCGCGCATCGCGGGCATGCCGGGGAATCCGGGGCCCCTCGGGTCGATCTTGCCGGGCTGCCACTCAAGGTGGCCGATCACCGACTCGCCGCCCCAGTCGTGGTAGCGGCAGACGGCGGCCGCCGCCTTCTCGATCGCGTCGACCTGCACTGCGGGCCAGGGGTCCTTGCCGTCGCCGAGGTTCTCGCACTCGAACCCGTAGAAGTGCCTGTTGCCGTCGGTGTTCGCCTCGTTGTCCGCGGGCAGACCGCGCTCGGCGATGACCGCCTGGAGGACGTCGTCGTCGCCGAGCCCGGCGTGGTTCGCCCGGCCGTAGCCGACGAGGTGAACACGGCCGTCCTTCGCGATGACGCCGTGGCAGAGCGGGCCGGGCAGGGCCGCGTACCCGTGCCGGCAGATGTCGACCGTGCGGGCGGTCCCCTTGGTCACGGTGTGATGGAGCAGCACTCCGTGCACCGGCCCCCAGGGGCCCTTGTGGTTGCGGTTGTGGGTACGCCAGTCGCCGACCTGGACGACGACCAGGCCCTCGTCCTGCAAGGCCTTGATGAATTTTGCTGCGGTCATGGGTGTGGCCATACGAGTCTCCAGACATGACGATGCCCCGGGCCGACGGCGCGGGGCTCAGGGTGGGATATCGCTACGGTGTGACGTTCAGGTTGTCGAACTCTGCGTAGGCGGACGTCCCTGTGTCGCGGACCGCCTCGAGGGAGAGGACCAGCGTCGTGGCGGTCGCTGCCCACGCCGGCGTGGTGAGGCTGCGGCGTTGGGTCCACGTCACCCCGTCGGGGCTGGTGTCCCAGTACACGGTGGACCCGGTCTCGCGGACCCGCCACCACCGGTGGTCGACTGCGGAGTACGTGAGTGACACCGCGGCGTCGTCCCAGTAGTCGACGTTGGAGACGGCCCGGAGCATGCCGCTGATCAGGTTGTAGGTCCAGCCGATCGAGGTGCCCTCGGTGCTCCCCGCGATGACGAGCGAGACGTAGGCCTCCTCCGTGCCGCCGACGGCCGGCAGCGTCGGCACCTCCACGAAGACGCCGGAGTCCTGCAGTTGCCACGCGGCCGCCGACTTGTACCCGGCGTACGTCGCATTGACGGGGACCCTGGCGCGGCCGCCTGTCTCGGTGACGCCCCCGTAGGCGCCTGGCCATAGAACGGCGCTGACCGAGTTGTCGTCGAAGTCGTCAACGAGGTTCTCGAGGAGCGGAGGCAGCGGCTCGGTGTCGTCCTGGACGGTGACGACGAGGGTGTCCGTTCCGGTGCCGCCGGCGGACGTTGCCGCGTACCGCAGGGTGTAGGTGCCGACCCGTGCGTCGCTGGGCGGGGCGGGCCGGTTGATGGCGTACGGGGTGCCGTAGATCGAGAAGGGGACCGGGCCGAGGAGGTCGAAGTACCCGTTGTCGATCATCCCTCGAAACATGCTGCTGCGGCCGTCCTCCTGGTAGTCGCCCCACCCGATCAGCACCTCGTCCCGCAGGTCGCAGATCTTCGTCAGGTAGGCGGCCTCGTCCCCGCCCTGCGACGGCGGTTTCGTCGACGATGCCCGGGCGGCGGCGATGATCCCGCCGTACGACTGTGCGTTGTTGCCGATGCCGTGGTTGACGAGGACGTCGTAGTGCAGGGCCAGGCCGAGCGGGCCGACACCGTCGGCGATCGCCTGGACCAGGCAGTCATCCCAGTAGATCCGCTGCCGGAAGGCGCGCTGCACCGCCCGGAATACCGGGTCGGTGTTCGCGGCCGTCGCCCAGTCAGCGAGGTACGCGGTCCCAAGGTGGGTGGCCGCGGCCGCCGATGCGTTCGGCCCGAAGCCAACGTCGGCGCAGGTCTGCAGGCCGGACAGGTATCCGGAGAGGATGTTGCCAGGGGCTGCGTCCGCGTACTCCTGGACCAGGAGCAGCATGTCGCCGGTGCCGGAGCAGAACCCGACGAGGCCGGCGGTGTAGCCGCGCTGGTCGCCGATGTCCTCGATGTAGTCGTACGCCGACGTCCAGTCCAGCGTCCCGTTCTCCGCAGTCGAGTTGATCTCGAATGCCATCTCCATGCAGACGGGCTGCCGGATGTCGACGGTGCCGGCCGGTGAGGAGCCGGGGATCCAGGACAGGGCGGCCGCGGTGCCGATGGTGGTGCCGGTTCCCATGGGGCCGGACATGATGGTCCACGCCCGGGTGGAGACTGCGCCCCCGCCGCCGGTGGTGTCCTCGGTCGCGGTGCGTGCGAACGCGGCGAGCGGGTCCGTGTGCACCGCGTCAGCACCGGCATTGACGATGGGAGGGTTGCCGGTCGCGGGCAGCATCTCCATCCACGTGGTGCCGGTCCACCGCTGGACGCTGCCCACCGTCACCCACTCGGTGCCGGTCCACCGCTGAGGGACCATGTCCGCCCACACGGTCCCGGTCCATCGCTGCATCACCACATCCACACATCCCCGGTCGTCGGTGCTGTCGGCTCGGTCTCTTGCACGTAGATCCCGAGATCGGCCGGGGTCAGCTGCACGTTGCCCATCCCATCCGGAGCGACGTTGTTGACCGTCTCCACCGCCTGCTCCCCGGGGACCAGACCGGTGATGGAGTGCGCATCCATCCACGCCCGCTTGGTGCCCCCGGCGTCAGCCCACATCCCGGTGATGTTGTCGGGCCCGAAGAACCTGGGCACGGCCCCGTACTCGTCGGACACGATCGAGTCGATGCCCTGCCCCTGCCGGTCCAAGAGGTCGGTGTACTGGGTGCCGTCCGTAGCCGCAGACCAGAACGTCAGCTGCGTCACCGCGCCGACGGCCCACAGTCCGTCCGACGGGGCGACGACGAAGTCCGCCGTTCCTGCCCCGAATTCGAAGCGTGCCATGTCACACCACCCAGCTTGAGCCGGACGTCAGGATCGACCGGCCGGTAGGAATGTCGGGTTTCTGTGTCAGCCAGATCTGCCCTGGGGTATCGCTGGCCGCGGACCCGATGGTCATACGGCCGATCTGTAGCCCGGCGATGTAGGCGATCACGTACTGGTCCCGGGTTGCATGCCGGTAGGCGGGAGGGATCAGCACGGGCAGTCGGCTCTGCACATCCCCGGACAGGGGCCCGGCCGCGCGCACGAATGAGCCCAGGCGCAGATGCGCGTTGCCGTTGCGGACCTGCAGCACGGACTGGGTCTGGATGGTCCATGCCGACAACGGGCTGTCCACGTTGATGGGCCCGCTGTCCGCGTAGGTGGTGCGCCACGCGCCGCCGTCCCAGAGGCGGAGCTGCTGGGTGTCGGTCTCCCATGCCATCTCGCCCAGCTCGGGGTACGGGTTGAGGTGGGAGGACAGAGCGGGCCGGACGCGTGAGCCGACGTACAGCTCGCCGCGGGTGACGGACACGGCGGTGGCCCCTGCAGGCACAGTCACCCCGGCAAGGAGGACTTCCCATACTCCGGTCTCGCCGGTGGTGCGGACGAGGGCCGGGGCTGCCGCCCCGGGGGTGCCCTGCCGGATGGCTGCGCGGACTGTCCAGTTGGATCGGTCCAGCCGCAGGACGACCCGGTCGATGCGTGTGGATCCGGCGGCGTTCGGCGCGATGGTCAGGGTGTCGCCGGTGGTGCCGGATGTCCAGGCGTGGCCTCGCACCGAGGCGGACACGTTGGCGCGGATGTTGACGGTGAGCCCGGTGCCGGCGGTCACGACGGACGGATCGGTCGGGCTGCCGTATACCCCGTCGTCGGAGAACCGCCTGGCGACGAGCTCGTACTCCGAGTCGGTGACGGCCCTGCTGTTGTGCCCCGGGCTGGGCCATGAATCCTGTGCCACTATCTGGCCTCCAATCGTCCGAGCCTGCGGGCCAGGTCGCGCACCAGGCGGACCGTGGCGGTGGTCGTGGATTTGTCTGCGGACCCGATGACCGAGGTCACCAGCTCCCCCTCGGTCGGTGTCGCCTCGAGGCGGATCGTCTGCACCAGGTCGGTGAGCTCCAGCCCTGTCGGCAGTTCGACGGTGACCCGGTCACCGAGCCAGAAGTCGCGGCCGGCGGCGAGGTCCTCGGTGTCGACGGTGACGGTGGACAGCGACGCCTGCGGGTTGTCGTTGCCGAGCTCGAGCGTCCCGGCCTGGGTGAGCTCGCCGTCGGCGTCGCTGTCGGTGCCCGTCTTGTCGACGAGCTTCTCCACCCGGTACCAGTCGGCGGCCGCGCCGGATGACACTTCGACGTACGCCCGGGTGTTGGCGGGGGTGGCTTCCTGGGCGGGGTCGTTGCCGCCCTGAACCAGCTCCTGTGTAGCGGTCGGCGCCGCCATGGTGAAGGACACCGAGCGGAGGTTGCCGAGCCCTGCGGAGAACCGGGCCGTCCTCGTGAGGTCGGCCGGGGCGTACACCCCGAACAGGATCTGATCGCCGACCTGGCGCGTACGGAACCCGATCCCGTCTCCGGCGGCTGCGGTCCGGCAGGCATCGAGAAGCGGCTCGAAGCGGGTGGACACGGTGCGGCTGGTGCCGACGCCGGCCATGGCGTCGAGGGCCAGGCGCTCGATGCGCCGCACGGCCAGGGCGCCCGGCCCGCAGTTCTCATTGACGAGCGTACGGATGATCGTCTCAGCGCCCGCGGTGAGCTTCCGCACCATGTCCGACGTCGTGGTCTGCGTGGCGAACGTCTTCGTCGGTTCCGGGTAGGTGAGGTATCCGGCGACCCGGGCCAGGTCATCGGAGAACGCCACCTTGACCGTGCCCGGGGACGCGTTGCCAGCGAGGTCCCAGGCGTACTCCTGCGGTTCCTCGAGCGGCCCGGCACACCAGATCGCCTTGTCGCGGATGACGACGATTCGGTGCCCGGGCTGCAGGAGCTCCATGTATTTCGGGCGCGCCGGCAGTGACACGCTGCCGGACCCGGGCTGGTTGAAGTTGAGCTCGCAGGACAGGCTCGTCCACCCGTCGAGCGGGTCCCCCAGGACGTTCAGATTCCGGTCGGTGACCAGCAGTTGGATACTCATGCCGTCTCGTACCTCGGGTGGAATGTGAGGTCGACGGCTGACCCGGCCTCGGCCCCGTCCAGCTGGAACGTCACGGGCGTTGCGCCCGGCGGCAGGGGCCAGAGCACGGCGCCCGGCCAGTCCAGTCCGCCGACGAGATTCTCGCCGTTGTCGGAGCGGACCCGGAGCGGGTCGGTGGAGATGGTGACGGTCTCCCCGGCGAGGAGCGCACCGTGGACGGTGTCCGCCATCGTCAGGGTGAAGGCGTCGCCGGTGTCCTCGCGGGTGAACGTGATTGCGGACGCAGGGCCGGTGATGACCCACGTCGGCCATACATCCACGTCGCCCGGGTTGGTGACCGTCGTCTCGCCCAGGACTTGAGATGAGGACACCGACGGGTACGGCACCAGGTAGTCGACCTGGGCCCCGGGCTCCCGGTGCACCGTGACCGGGGTGGTGCCGACCCAGTACGGGTCCTCGCACCACAGCGTCACGACCGCGCTGTCCCACGTGATGCCCGTCGCGGCCTGCCCTCGCCCGTCCCAGCCCTCGGAGTAGATCACCTCGATCTGCCGGACCCTGCCGTCAGGGAGCGCGACCTCGAGGAGGCCGGGGCCCTCCCGCAGGGTGCGGGTGAACGCCCGGGCCAGGGCCCGCCACCGCTCCTGGAACGCCGTGTGGTCGCGGCCCTTCACGAGAAGTGGCCACACGATGGACCGCGGCTGCGCCTGGACGTGACGCAGCCGTGCACCACCGCGCGGGTGCGGATCCGACGTCAGGGTGTACGGGGCTGCGCCGAGCCCGGACACCCCGTCGGCCAGGGCGTACCAGTCGAGGGACGTGTCAGTCATCGGCCACCGCGTCCCCGCCGGGTCGATGTACGTGATCGACGCGTACCCGACGCCGGGTACCTCCATCGGCGGGACGACCGGAGGGACTTCCGGCGCGATGACTGGTGCTGTGATCAGGGGCATTTACCTGGGCCTCCCCACACGCTGCCTTGCCTCTTCCTGCCGCTGCACCAGCCGCAGGTCCTCCACGCTGATCACGCTCGCCCGCGGGTACAGGTTGTACGTGACCTGCGGCCGGTCGGGCATGGTCGGGCCGGCCGACGAGGTCGCGGCCGGGCGCCCTGGTGGTGGGGCCGCATGGCCCACTGGCAGGGTTCCTGCGTTCACCTGGTCCATGAACTTCTCGCCGTACTTCTCGACCGACGAGGCCTTCACCATGTACTCACCGGTGGACCCCCACAGGAGGATGGAGTCCGACGTGCTGGTGCCTGGTCCTCGCAGCCGGCCGCCGCCGGGAAATCCGGGAATCGGTCCGCCCTCTGCGCGGCGGATCGGGCCGCCCTCGGCAAAGACGTACTGGCCCGCGTACGGGCCCGGCGTTGGATTGATGTACCTCGAGATGACGTCGATGTACGCCGTGGCCCGTGACCCGTCGAAGGATCGGAGCCGGCCCTCCGCCTGTGCGATCTTCCGCTGCAGGTCACTGATCTCGCCCTTGAGTTTCGCGGTCTTCGACGACGGCGATTTCCGCAACCGTTCCTTCGCGTCTGCGAGCTTGGCCCGCAGGTCCGCCAGGTCGCCCTTGAGGTAGGCGGTCTTGTCAGGGGTCCGCAGGATCTGATCTGCAAGCGCCTTGGCCTGCTGCTCGTTCTTGCCCATCTGCATCGCGCTGCGGATGAACGCCTGCCGGCCCCGGTCCTGGATCCCCGAGACCGTGTCCCAGGATTCGCCGTTGGCGCGCGCCGCCTCGGCTGCCTTCATCGTTGCCGCGGCGAGGTCGTCCAGCGACTGGTTGTTGGCGCGCCCCTTCTCGGTGTTCTCGTCGAGGGTGCGCCCGTTCCTCTTGAACGATTCGGACGCTGCGTCGATCGCAGCCTCCATCCCGCGCACCCCGCCACGCGCCTCCAAGTAGGCGTTGTTCAGGGCGTGGATGGACTGGGACAGCCCGTCGGCGGACTGCTTCTGTGCATCGAGCTGGGCCTGCACCTGCTGGGCCTGCGCCCCGAAGAGACCCGCCGACTCGGCCGCTAGTTGCTGCTCGAAAGCGCTGGCGCTCAGTGCCTCTGTGTAGTCGCCGAGTTGGCCACGGAGCTCGGCCACTTCGGCGCTGCTCATCCCGGCGCGCTTGGTGTACTCATCGAGCGCCGCCGCAGCAAGGTCGGCCTTGCCCCCGGACACGAGGTTGGCCAGCGCCTTGTCGACGGCGTCGACGTCCTCGGCCGCCTTCTTGAGTCCGGGTCCGCCCTCGCCGTAGCCGAGGAGGTCGGAGAAGAACTTCTCGATCTGCTGCGTGGTGCTGGGGTCGGCCAGGGTGCGGATGGACTCGGTCAGTCCGTCCAGGTTGGGGCCGAACGCCTTGAGCGCCTCGCCGCTGACCTTGCCGGACTGGCCGAGCCGCCCGAGGGACGTGGTCAGCTTGTCGACGTCCGGCGGGGTGTCCTTCCCGCGCTGCGACAGCTGGCTGAGTCCGATCAGCAGCAGCCCGATTCCGGTACCGGCGATCGCCAGTTTCGCAGTGCGGGAAAGGGTAGTGATTGCCGCACCGACACCGGCGAGCCTGCCCGGCGTACCGGCGGCCGCCGTCCGCATCAGGACGATCTGCCCCGCGAGCGCACCGAGCGCGGCCGACGCCGCAGCCCCGCCGGCAGCCGCCAGGCGGACGGCCTTGATCGCGATGGCCATCTGCAGCAGCGCCGAGATAGCGCCCGGAGGCACGGCGGCCACGATGCCCGACAGGGCGTTGATCAGGTCGAGCATGCCGACGCCGACACCGGACCCGGCCTCGATGATGTTGAGTGCCGCCTCGCCGACGTTGTGGAGCGTGTCCTTGACAACGGGCCCGTTCTCCTGGCAGTACTCGAAGAACTCCTGCAGTCCGCTGTCGCTGATCTCGCCGCTGTCGAGTTGGTCGAAGAACCGAACGACACCGTCGACCGCGTCCCGCATGGTGTCGTTCGCGAAGGTGGTGAAGCGGTCGTTGAGCCGGTCGAATCCTGGTGAGGAGACACCGGCCCCGGCGAGGGTGATGAGCCGGTCGAACTGCGCGGAGGTCCCCCTGACCAGGCCCGTGGTCCTCGGCAGCAGGGCGTTCGTGACCGCAACGCCCTTGGTGAACGGGCCCATCACATCGCCGGACAGGGAGTCGGACCAGTCCGAGAAGTTGTCGGAGAGGAGACCGACGGCGACCGCGGCTTTCCGGGTCTCCGGCGGCAGGGCCGAAAGCTTGCGCTGGTAGGCGGCCTGCGCCTCGGCCGCTTCCGTTGAGGTACGGCCGGACTCCTCCACCGCGGTCTCGTACTTCTTGTGCGCTTCCCGCGCCTCGGTGATCGCACCGATCTGCGGCCCCAGCGCCAGGGCGTACGCGCCGGCTGCCACCCCGGCCGCACCCAGCTGGGCGCCGACAGCTGCGGCTGCGCCGGCCAGCCCGGCGACCGCAGGGATCGCCGCGGGCGCGAGGCTGATGAGGCTGCTCTTGAGCTGGTCACCGAACTTGCGGGCCGACTCGGTGACGTTGGCGAACGACGTGTCGGTGGCTCCCTGGCGCAGGCGCCGTACCGCGTCGTCGGTGCTGATGAGGTTGCCCTGCAGGTCGCGTAGCGCACCGTCGGCATCGCGAGTGAATCCGGCGATCGCACGGGCCGAGTTGGCGGCTGCGTCGTCCAGGCGGCGGCGCATCCGGTCTGCCGCGTCGCCCGCACCGTTGAGCGTGCGGGACAGGGCGTCGCGCCCCTGCAGGACGAAGTTCAGCGTGGTCACCGGTCATCCCCCTTGCTGTGCTGCCACGTGCCGGGAGACCCAGTCGACGGCCGACTCGAGGTCGTCGGCCGTCATGTGTTGGATCTCCCAGGGGCGGATGTGGAGGTAGTGGGCGAGGAGCCACCGGTACTCGAGGATCAGTCCTCGGAGACCTGCGGGCCCTTGGCCAGGTGGCCTTTTCCCAGGGAGTCGAGGGCGGCGTCGACGTCGGCCCGGTCCTCGGCCAGCTTCCGCAGGTGCGGCAGCATCGCGTCGATCGCCGCGTCCTCCGAGGTGGCGAGCGCCTCGGCCAGGATGTTGTCCAGGACGTCGTCGATCTCCGCCCGCTCGATGCGGGCCTTGAGGCGTCGCCGCCACCCGGGCACGTCGAACGTAGCGAAGGGGAGGTCGGGCTGGTCGCGCTTGCGTACGGCCCACAGGACGGCCCGCATCGCGGTGGGATCCTGCGACCGCAGCCGCTCCTCCACCTCGCGCCAGCTGATGCCCATGGCTTCCTCGATGCCGGCGGACTCGATCGCCGACAGGTCATGGGTCGAGACCCGCTCGGCTGCACCGTCGGTCGGCTCGTACGTGACGATCATGGTGTCCTACCTTTCTTGATGTGGGTCTGAGCTGGTCATTCGTAAGATCGGCGGGGCCCAGGGGTTCCGGGTATGGCTGTCATGGAGTCGCCGCTGGA